>CANETO010000158.1 GCA_947440895.1 Planctomycetaceae bacterium
ACGCCTCCTCAAACGCCTTGCAGATCTCGTCACTGCCGGGCTTCGGATCGTCCGTGAGCTGTGTCACGAGCACGCTGAAGGCCGTGCCGTCGTGATTCCGCGGGTGCGTCCGCGGCACGTGCACCGGCTTTCCGCACACGCTCACGCCGATACCGCGGAGGTTTTTCTCACGGGGCACATCCGATGCCACACCGGCGGCGGGCGGCGCATCCAACACCGCGTCCTCGTAGGTAAAACTCACGAGCCTGCCGTCGGGGCTATAGACATGCACATGGCTGCCGCCGCGGAGCGCGCCAGGCGTGAACGGTGGCACGAGGTCGCGGGCATCGAGCCGTTCGATCACTCCGGGCTGCAACGTCCGCACGACCACGCCCTGCCGGCGGGCCGGGCCATACTGCCAGTCGGCCGTGGGATGCTCGGGGCCGAGAATGAAAGCTACCCGGTCATCCACGGGGCTCGCCGTCACGACGCCGCAGCAGGCCCCATGCTGCGACTCATAGAGCAGTTCGACCCGGCCTGTTTCCACCTCGACCCGTTCAATCCGCCTGCCATCGAAGACCGAGCCATCGTGTGTCGACCGCGTGTCGTAGACGATCCACCGCGAGTCGGGCGACCAGACGCCTGAGTTCGTGAGCATGTGACCATGGGCTGCACAGGTGACTTGTCGCTCGTGCATCGGTTGAGCATCCCGCTTCATGCTCATTCTGTCAGCCGCTCGATACCCGTCATGCGGCGATACTGCTCGAGGGTTTCCTGACTCACCATGGCTGGGGGCCCTGTGGCATGACGGCTGCGGGATCGAACGCCAATCTACTCAGTCTACCCGGCCGCCTCCACGGAGGGGGACGAAGGCCGCGCAATCAGCATGGGCGGCAGAAAGTGGTTTCAGCCTGCCGAATTCCCCGCGTGCGACCGGCTCCAGCGTCCGATTAGAATAGACGGTGAGACCGGACGACTCACGATACCGTGCCTTGCACCATCGACCGAGCACCATGAGCACCTTCTCCTTTCTACGGCACCGCAGTGGCGTCCTCGCCGGCAGCCTGCTCTGCATGGCCGGTTGGGTGAGCGGTTGGGCGACCACCGCAATGGCAGCAGAGGCTACGGTACAAGAACACGAAACGCTGTTCGAGTCGCGAGTGCGGCCGCTCTTGGCCGCAAAGTGCCAGAGCTGCCACGGCGACACGGTCGCAGAAGCGGGCCTGCGGCTCGACAGCCGGCGGTCGCTCTTGGCCGGCAGCGACAGTGGTCCTGTGCTGGTGCCGGGCGATGCCGCCACGAGCAAGCTGCTCCTGGCCGTGCGGCACACGGGCGACCTGGCGATGCCCCCCGACGAGAAGCTTTCCCCCGAAGAGATCACCTCGCTCGAGACCTGGGTGACAGCCGGTGCGCCTTGGAGCGGCCCCGGCGGCGATGCCGACACCTCGCAGCCGACTCCCGCCGCCAGCATGGACGAGCGGCTCGCCACGTCGCTTGAGAACCACTGGGCGTTCACGCCCCCCGTGCGGCATCCCGCTCCCGACCTTCCAGCCTCGTTCGATCCGTCGCTCCGCGCCGACTGGTCGACCTCAGCGATTGACCGCTTCATCGGTGGCACTCTCACAGCCGCTGGTCTGGCTCCATCTCCGGAGGCGGCTCCGCGGGACCTCATCCGCCGCCTCTCCTACGATCTGACCGGCCTGCCGCCATCGGCTGACGAGGTCGATGCATTCTGCGCGGCAGCGGCAGGCGGCGCTGCGGCGACAGACGCGGCGGTGGTCGCGGCGATCGATCGCCTCCTCGCCTCGACCGAGCATGCCGAACACTGGGCGAGAAAATGGCTCGACCTCGCCCGCTACTCCGACACGATGGGCTATGTCGTCGGCGACGCAGACAATCGGTATCCGTTCGCCTGGACCTATCGCGACTGGGTCGTCGATGCCCTGCACCGTGATCTGCCCTACGACCAGTTCGTCACGCTTCAACTCGCGGCCGACCGGGTCGAACCGCCGGTGCCGCAAAGCGATCTGGCAGCGCTCGGCTTTCTCACCGTCGGCCGCACCTTTCTCGGCAACACTCACGACATCATCGACGATCGGATCGATCTGGTGACCCGCGGCCTGCTGGGGCTCACCGTCGCCTGCAGCCGCTGCCACGACCATAAATACGAGCCGGTGACCGCGGCCGACTACTACGCGCTGCATGGCATCTTCGCCAGTTGTGCGATTCCCCAGGAGCTGCCGATTGTCGGCGATTCGCCCCCCGGCCCCGAGGCTGAGGCCTTCGCCACAAAGCTCGCGGAACTCGAGGCTGCCGTCACCGTCCACCAGACCGCCGTTCAGACACGAGCCATCCGCGAGGCCGTGGCCCACACGGCCGACTATTTTTTAGAAACGGCGCGGCCGTCACCGCGGGCCGCCGACAACCGCCTGCCGCCACTGGCCGATGGCTACGAGCTGGGGCCGGCTGTGCTCGATCCGCTCAAGGAACTGCTCGACAAGGCCGAGCCGTCGCACCCGATTCTCGGGGCCTGGGCCGCCGCTCGCGGCACCCCCGACACGGAGGTCGCGGCCGTGCTGCAATCGCTGCGTGGCAGATGGGGCCAGTCGCCCGATCCCCAGGTCGTCAATCCGCTCGTGCTGCAGGAGCTCGTGTCCGTGCAGCCGATGACGCTGCGGCAGCTCGCGGAAGCCTATGCCAGACTCGTTGCCCGCGTGGCGCCCGAGTCAGCCGGCGGGCCGGCCGTGCAGCCTGGAGAGCCTGCGGAGTTGACGGCACTTCGCATGCTCCTGGGCATGGACGGCACGCCGCTCGTCGTGACCCGGGGCCGGGCGTTGAAGGTTGCCACCCGCGACGAGAAGGCCGAACGCCAGAAACGAAAGAAGGCCGTCACCAGCCACATGAATGAAGCGGCGGGCAGTCCGATACGCGCCATGGTGCTGCTCGACACCACGCCAGTCGATAGCCACATCTTCCTTCGCGGGAATCCCGGCAGGCCGGGGGAGAAGGTGGAACGTCGGCTGCCAAAGCTGCTCGGCGGGGCCGCTGTGGCCCGTGAGTCGAGCGGCCGACTCGATCTGGCCCGGGCCATCGTCTCACCCGACAACCCGCTCGCTCCACGGGTGATCGTCAACTGGGCGTGGACCCACCACTTCGGCCGCGGGCTCGTCGACACGCCGGGCGATCTCGGACTCCGCGGCGAACTGCCCACGCATCCGCACCTCCTCGACGATCTCGCCCGGCGGTTCGTCGACGAAGGGCAGTGGAGCCTCCGCTGGCTGCACCGTGAGATCGTCACGAGCCGTGTCTGGAGACAGTCAAGCGCCATGCGCGAGGATATCGCCGATCGCGATCCCGACAACCGGCTCTTTGGGCGGGCCAACCGACGTCGGCTCGATTGGGAGGCCTGGCGAGACAGCATGCTCGTCGCTGCGGGCACGCTCGACCTCACCCATCGCGGCGGTCGGGGCGTCGATCCCCTGTCGGAGGCGGTGATGAACACCCGCTCGCTCTATGGCCGCCTCGATCGACAGTATGTGCCCGGGATCCTCCGCATGTTCGACATTGCCAATCCCGATACCGCCGTGCACGTCCGCACGAAGACGACCGTGCCGCAGCAGTCGCTGGCCGTGCTCAACGCGCCGCTGGCGGTGGCGGCCGCGCGGCGGGTCGCCACCCGCGTCGACCATGAGATCGGCGACACGTCCAAGAGCGACGTGCGGATCGTCGCCCTCTGGCGGGCCGTGCTGGGGCGGAGCCCGTCTCCCGACGAACAGGCGGCCGCAGCCGCCTGGATCGCCGAGGAGACGCCACGAGACGTGGCCGGGAAGGCAACCTTCACCCGCTGGGATCGCCTCGCGCATGCTCTCCTCGCCACGTCCGAGTTTCAGTTCGTCGACTAGGCATCACGATGACACACGCCAATCCGCACCTGCTTCCACTCACACGTCGTGAGGCGCTTCTTCGCACCGGCATGGGCCTGGGCTGGCTGGGGGCGGCGAGCCTTCTTCAGCCGGAGTCCGCGTCGGCAGCCTCCGTGGCCGCCACGTCGATGGTGCCACGGCCCCCGCACTTCCCCGCCCGCGCCCGCGCGGTGATCCACATCTTCGCCAACGGCGGACCGAGCCACCTCGACACCTTCGACCGCAAGGTGGCGCTTGAGCAATACGCCGGCCGCGAGATTCCCAACAAACTGGCCACCGAGCGGCGGACCGGGGCGGCCCTGCCCTCACCGTTTGCCTTCGCGCGGCATGGGCAGAGCGGGCTGGAGGTGAGCGAACTCTTTCCGCACGTGGCCCGCCATGCTGATCGGCTGCTGGTCGTGCGGTCGATGCATGCCGATGTGCCCAACCACGAGCCGTCGCTGATGCTGATGAACTGCGGCGACGCGCGGCTGGTCAGGCCATCGGCCGGCGCATGGGTGACCTACGGCCTCGGCACGGAAAACCAGAACCTGCCCGGCTTCGTGGCCATGTGCCCCGGTGGCTATCCGATCAAGGACACGGAGAACTGGCGGAACGCCTTCCTGCCGGGCGCCTTCCAGGGCACCTACATCGACACGAAGAAGACCCGAGTAGAAGACCTCGTCGAATACGTGCGGCACCCCGTACTCGACCGTGACACGCAGCGACGTCAGTTCGATCTCACCGCGGCCCTCGACCGGCGGCACCTCGAGGCGCGGCAGCACGATCCGCAACTGGAGGCGCGGCTGGCCTCGATGGAACTCGCCTGGAGGATGCAGTCGGAGGCGACGGAGGCGTTTGATGTGTCGCGGGAGCCGAAGCACGTGCTCGACCGCTATGGCGACGACGTTCAAGGACGGCAGATGCTCATCGCCCGCCGGTTGGTGGAACGCGGCGTGCGGTATGTCCAACTCTGGCACGGTGCCGGTCAGCCATGGGACAGCCACGAACAGATCGAGAAGAACCACCGCAGACTCGCCGACGAATCCGACCGGGCGATCGGCGCCCTGCTCGACGATCTCGTCGGCCTCGGGCTGCTCGACACAACCTTGGTATTATGGGGCGGCGAGTTTGGCCGCACGCCGACGGTCGAACTGCCGAGCGACGGCACCGACGTGAAAGAGCCCTCCGGCCGCGACCACAACCACCATGGCTTCACCGTCTGGATGGCCGGGGGGGGCGTGAAGGCGGGCACGGTGCATGGCGCCACCGATGAGCTTGGGTTCAAGGCGGTGGAGAAACCGGTGCATGTGCACGACCTGCAGGCGACGATGCTGCACCTGCTCGGCCTCGACCACACCAGGCTCACCTACCGCCACAGCGGCCGGGATTTCCGGCTGACCGACGTCCATGGGCGGGTGATCACCGACTGGCTGGCGTGAGTCCCTGTCGCCCGGTCGGGGGCCGCAACGCGTTCGCTTGACTGGCAGCCGATCGGGCGCAACACTGTGAGAGAGATTTTCGCGGGCGATTAGCTCAGTTGGTTAGAGCACTAGCTCGACAAGCTAGGGGTCATAGGTTCGAGTCCTATATCGCCCACCTTGATGATTTTGTTCTGATGATTTTATTCTGGTGATTTCGTTCTAGGGATTCCTTCGGGAACGTCTCCAAGAACGCGGGCGAACCTCCCCGGGCATCGCCCGATTTTGG
>CANETO010000159.1 GCA_947440895.1 Planctomycetaceae bacterium
AGATCCAACGAGAAGGCACGATCACGGGCCGCGAGTTCGACACCAGCCAGCGGCAGCTCCGCAAGCGTGCGCTCGTCGAGGCTGACCAACTGCTCACGCTCGACGCTGCCCGCAATCCCGTCGCCCAGCGTGAACTCTCCGCCGCCGCACACCGCACCTGACCCACACTCAAGCCCTCAACTGCTCCGATGCCCCACGATCTTCCCGCCATCGATAACGTCCTCGCCACGGTCACCGAACAGTTCGGCCCGCTGGAGACGACTGCGTTTCGTGGTCAGACCAGCCTGATCGTGCCCGAGCCACAGTCGTTTGAGGTGCTTTCGCATCTAAAGGAGCAGGGGTTTGACCTGCTCGTCGACGTGAGCTGCGTCGACTACCTCGAATACCGGGGCGCCAAGCAGCGATACGGTCTCATCTATCTGCTCGCCTCGACCACCACCAACCAGCGGCTCACCGTGCGGGTGTTCGTCGACGATCCCGAGCCCCGCGTTCGCAGTGTGGAGCCGCTCTGGCGGGCTGCCGACTGGCTCGAACGCGAGGTCTGGGACCTCTTCGGCATTCAGTTCACGGGCCACCCCGACCTCCGCCGGCTCGTCATGCCGGAGGAGTTCGCTGCCCATCCGCTCCGCAAGGACTATCCGCTCCAGGGCCGCGGCGAGCGGCACAACTTCCCCGTCATCACCCGCGACCACAGCTAGCAGCCGTCACCAATCATGTCCATCGCCCCAGCCCCACGATCGTTCCGCAGCGATGCGCCAGCCGAGGCCGCGGCCGCGCGGTCAGAGGACTATCTCTGGACGCTCAACTTCGGCCCCCAGCATCCAGCCACGCACACCACGCTGCGGCTGGTGCTCAAGCTCGACGGCGAGCGGGTCGTCGACGCGATGCCGGAAATGGGCTACCTGCACTCGGGCTTCGAGAAGATCGGCGAGCACCTCACGTACAACCAATACGTGACGGTCACCGACCGCATGAACTACATCTCCCCGATGGCCAACAACGTGGCCTGGCATCATGCCGTGGAGAAATTGCTCGGCATCGACCTCACCCCCCGCTGCCGGTCGATCCGCACGATCATCGCGGAGCTGGCACGGATCAGTGACCACCTCCTTTCCAACGGCGCCGTCGGCCTCGACACAGGGGCCTTCACGTTCTTCCTCTACGCGTTCTATCAACGCGAAGTGATCTACGACATCTTCGAGACCCTCTGCGGGGCAAGGTTCACCAACAGCTGGACGCGGGTCGGCGGCGTCTCGCACGATTTCACGCCGCTGGTGATCGAGAAGATCCGCACGTTTGTGAAGACCTTCCCCAAGACGCTCGACGACATGGAGCGGCTGCTCACCCGCAACCGCATCTTCGTCGACCGCACGAAGGGCGTGGGCGTGCTCTCCAAAGAGGAAGCCATCAACGGCGGAGCCTCGGGCCCCGTGGCCCGGGCCAGCGGCGTCACTCGCGACCTCCGCAAGGATGAGCCCTACCTCGCCTACGAAGACTTCGACTTCCAGATCTGCTGTGCTTCCGCAGGCGACTGCTATGCCCGCTATCTCGTGCGGATGGCCGAAATGCGGGAGAGCCTGAAGATCGTCGCCCAGGCCATCGAGAATATCCCGGCCGGCCAGGTCAACGTGGGCATCGACCAGCGGACGGCGCTCCCCACCAAGCAGCAGGTCTACTCGACGATCGAGGGCACGATCTCCCACTTCGAACTCTCCATGAGCAATCGTGGCTTCGAAGTGCCCTGCGGCGAATCGTATGGGGCGACCGAGGCACCCAACGGCGAACTCGGCTTCTATCTGGTGGGCGACGGCAGCGACCGCGCCTATCGCGCCCGGTGCCGTCCGCCGTCTGTTCTGCACTTCGCCCTCTTTCCGCAACTGATCCGCGGCCACACGCTCTCCGACGTGGTCGCCGTGCTCGGAAGCCTCAACATCATCGCCGCGGAACTCGACAGGTAGCCCAGACAGGTATCCCAGCGCCCATGATCGCACCCGCCGACAACGCACCGGCCCGCATCCTCACCGACGAGATGATCGCCCAAATCGAGGCGCTCGCGCCCCACTATCCCAATCGGCGTGCACTCACGCTCCCGGCGCTGCACATCGTCAACGCCGAACTCCGCCACGTGCCGCTGCAGGCGGTGGCCGAAATCGCGGCGGTGCTGGGGCTGGCCCCGGCCGAAGTTCAGGACACGCTCACCTTCTATCAGTTCTTCCACCAGGACCGGCCGCACGGCAAGGTACGGGCCTTCGTCTGCCGGTCGATCTCGTGTGCGCTGCGGGGTGGCGACCACCTGCTCGAGCAACTCTGCCACAAAAACGGCATCGATCCATACGGCACGACACCCGACGGCGAACTGACGATCGAGCCGGCCGAGTGTTTGGGGGCCTGCGACTTCGCCCCCTGCATCCTTGCCAACGACGACCTTCTCAAGAACATGACTCCCGAGACCGCCGAGGCGGAACTCAAGAAGCCACGGGCGAGGGCCACCTGACATGCAGTCATTCACACCTGTCCTACTCGAGGCCGCTGGCATTCCCGATGGCCAGACGATTGCCAGCTACAAGAGCCGTGGTGGCTACGCTCCGTTGGAACGACTGCTCGCGGAGAAGCAGCCTGTCGACGTCGTCGAGATGGTGAAGGCGTCGGGGCTCCGCGGCCGCGGCGGCGCAGGCTTCTCCACGGGCCTCAAGTGGACGTTCCTCCCCAAGGATCACCCCGGCCCGATCTATCTCTGCATCAACGCCGACGAGAGCGAGCCGGGCACGTTCAACAACCGGATCCTGATGGAGGACGACCCCCATCAGGTGATCGAGGGGATCATCCTCTCGGCGTTTGCGACGCGGGCCAGCACCGCCTACATCTACCTCCGCTTCGAGTATCCGCGGAGCTGGCACCGGCTCCAGGCGGCAATCGATGAGGCCTATGCGGCCGGCTACCTCGGCAACAACATCCGGGGCAGCGGCTTCTCGCTCGACATCTATCTCCATCGTGGCGCCGCCGCCTATATCTGCGGCGAGGAGACGGGCCTGATCGAGAGCCTCGAGGGAAAGCGGGCCTGGCCGCGGATCAAGCCACCGTTTCCCGCCATCGAGGGGCTCTTTCGCAAGCCCACGGTCGTCAACAACATCGAGACGATGGCCTGCGTGGCGCAGATCGCCCGCCGTGGCGTCGACTGGTTTCGGTCGATCGGCGTCCCTGCCGATCCGAACAACCCGCGTGATCCCGGCAGCTACGGCCCCAAGCTCTATTGCCTCTCTGGCCACGTCGAGCGGCCCGGCTGCTATGAAATGCCGCTAGGCATCACGGCCCGACAGCTCATCGACGAGTGCGGTGGCGGCGTCTGGAAGGGCCGCAAGGCCAAGGCGGTGATCCCCGGCGGCATCTCGATGGGTCTGATGACCGAATCGGAACTCGACACGCCGCTCGATTTCGCCGGCCCTGGAAAAGTGGGCTGTCTCGGCCTGGGCACCGCTGCCGTCGTCGTCATCGACGAGACAGTGAGCATCGTCGACTTTCTCCACAACTCCTGCCGGTTCTTCGCCCACGAGTCGTGTGGTCAGTGCACGCCCTGCCGCGAAGGCACGAGCTGGTCGCTGCGGATGCTCGAACGCATCAAGGCGGGCAAGGGACGACTCCGGGATCTCGACCTGCTCGCGGAGATCGGCAACACGATGGGCATGATGCCCGGCTCGACGATCTGCGGGCTTGCCGACGGGGCCGCCTGGCCGATCAAGAACGCGATTAAGAAGTTCCGCGGGGAGTTCGAGGACTACATCAAGCGGACGAATCCGCACGGATGGATGGTGACCGATCCCGTCCCGGCCCTGCAGATCGTGGGATCGCACTAACTGGCTGTGGAAAAGCCATCCATGGCCTTTTTCCACGAGAAGATTGTCGCCGCATCCGGCGGCGGATTACGTTAACGACGAACTGCTCAATTCGATCGCATCAGGAATATTCATGCCCACAGTCATCGTCGACGGCAAAGAAATCGAGATCGGAGCCAATGAGCGGCTCAACTGCATCGAGGCTGCCCGCCGCGCCGGCGCGGAGGTTCCGCACTACTGCTGGCATCCGGGGCTGTCGGTCGTAGCCAGCTGCCGTATGTGCCTGGTCGAGACCGGCACCCGCGACGCCGCCACCGGCAAGATCTCGATGATGCCGAAGCTCGTGCCCGCCTGCCAGACGCCTGCCAAGGACGGCACCGTGATCGTCACCGAGAGCCAGCTGGTGAAAGACAGCCGGGCCCGCGTGGAGGAGGCGCTGCTCATCGATCATCCGATCGACTGCCCAATCTGCGACAAGGCGGGGGAGTGCCTGCTCCAGGACTACCACTTCCAGCACGGCCAGGCCGAACGCCGGGCCGACCTCCACGCCTTCACGAGCCGCCGTCGTGACGTGGGCCCCACGGTCACGCTGTTCGTCGACCGCTGCATCATGTGCACGCGGTGCGTGCGATTCACCCGCGAGGTGTCGGGCACGAGCGAGCTGATGGTCACCAGCCGCGGCGCCAAGGAAGAGATCGATATCTTCCCTGGCCATCCACTCGACAACAAACTCTCCGGCAACGTCGTCGACCTCTGCCCGGTGGGGGCGCTCGGTGACAAGGACTTCCTCTACCAGCAACGCGTCTGGTTCATGAAGCGGGAGTCCAACGTCTGTGGCGGCTGCTCGGCAGGCTGCTCGATCCACACCGAGCACAACCAGGACACGGTCTACCGGATCAAGCCGCGTGAAAATCCGCACGTCAACACATGGTGGATCTGCGACGACGGACGATATGGCTGGC
Source organism: Planctomycetaceae bacterium (assembly GCA_947440895.1). Lineage (GTDB taxonomy): Bacteria > Planctomycetota > Planctomycetia > Pirellulales > UBA1268 > CAMCQY01. Next base: position 4,793 of record CANETO010000159.1, read on the forward strand.
ACCACATCCACGACGCCGCGAGGATCGTCGGGGCGGGTCGCCGCGCAGACGTCAGCACGCCACTGGAGGCCGTGGAGTGGATGGACGTCGTGACTCGGCTCCGCGCCGATCTCAAGGCCGCGGGCCGGCTGGCGGTTGCCGTCTCGCCGATGCTGACGGTCGAGGAGGCGTGGATGCTCTGTGCCGTCGCCCGATCGATCGATCCGAAGGCATACCTCGCCGTCGGCCACGTGCCGCGGACCGGCGACGACGAGACGTTCCCCGGTGGCTTCACGATCCGTGCCGAGAAGTGTCCCAACAGGCTCGGCGTGGAAGGGGTGATCGCGCTCTTTGATCCCGCCGTGCACTCATGGCACGACCTGATCGGGCATGTTCGCGAGGGCCACGCCGACGCCGCCTGGATCACCGGGGCGTATCCCACCGCCTGGATCGACGACGACACCGCCGCCGCCTTTGGCGACCTCACGTGCCTCGTCGTGCAGGACCTCTTCGATTCGCCCCTCACGGCGCTGGCCACCTGGAAGCTTCCCGCCGCAGGCTTCGCGGAGCGGGCTGGCACCTGGGTGAACGTCGCGCACCGGGCTCAGTCCTTCGAGCAGGCCGTGCGGCCGCCCGCCGGCGTCTGGCCTGAGGGTCGCCTCTATTGGAATATGCTAGGCCGCAGAGGACTCTACGACCCCACCTCCGTACGGCGGCAGATCGCTGACTCCACCGCCTCGTTCGCCGCGCTCGCCGGCGACATACCCGCCACCGGCGTCGACCTCCGGATCCATCAAC
>CANETO010000160.1 GCA_947440895.1 Planctomycetaceae bacterium
AAAAACAATCAATTCGACATACAGTCCATTTCCCTCAGCCGCACCACGCGAGACATCACCATGTCCCGAGTCGTAGGATGCAGTCGAATGCCGCGGCCAGCCATGCTTGCACCGGCCTTCCACCCATCACCCCTGCCGCTGCTTATGCCGGGGGTCCTCGCAGACGACGACCACCACGCCACGACGGCGGACAATCTTGCACTTATCACACATACGGCGGACGCTGGCGCGAACCTTCATGGACGAGCTCGTGGTAAGGGCCAACCACGCCTTCGGCTGAAATGGGATGTTGGGGGAGCCTTAGACTATAGAATCTCTTAGGGGTCATTCACAAGGGGGGCCTTCGCAGCAGCCGAAAAACCGCCGACTGAGCTGTATTTTGCAGGCTCACTCCCCTTCAGGCAGCCGTTCCGACCATCTCGCCTTCGGCCGGGGGGGCCGTCAGCACCAGGGGGCCGGCCTCCGTGATGGCGACCGTGTGCTCGAAGTGGGCGCTGGGGAGGCCGTCCACCGTGGACTGCGTCCAGTGGTCGGCCAGAACACGTACTTTTTTCGTCCCCATGTTCACCATCGGTTCCACGGCGATCACAAGCCCCGGCTCGATCTCAAAGTCGTGGTTCTTGCGAAATGCCGGGGAGCAGAAGTTGGGAACCTGCGGGTCTTCGTGCATTTTCCGGCCGATGCCGTGACCGACAAAGTTCTCGACCACTGAAAAACCGTGATCCCGCACGAAGTGAGCCATCTCCTGGGCCACATCGCTCCAGCGGTTCCGTGCTCCCATCAGCTGAATCGCCAGTGCGAGCACGCCCGACGTGCAATCGAGCAATCGCTGCACCTCCGCTGAGACCGTTCCCACCGGATGCGTGACGGCAGAATCGCCGCACCAACCACCGACGCTGCAGCCCGTATCGATGCTGATGACGTCCCCCGACCGGAGCGCCCGTGGGCCAGGAATGCCGTGGACAACCTCGTCATTCACCGAGATGCAACAGGCCGCGGGAAACGGCACCTTGCCGGGAACCCCCTTGAACAACGCGACCGCATCATGCTGGGCGAAAAAGCGATCGACTGCCTGGTCGATCTCGCCGGTCGTGACTCCCGGTTTGACCAGCGCGCCGGCAACCTGATGGGCACCCCAGACCACGAGGCCGGCCCGCCGCATCAGGGCAATTTCACGAGCGGAACGAAGATTAACCACGCTTCACGCACCCACGCATCAGGACAATGAAAAAACCAAGGACACACACCGCCGTTCGCGGTCGACATCAAGGCCGGCGGACACACCGGCCTCACACCGCGAGTGTCGGGAATTATAACGGCTCGCACCCGCGCTGCATCAGCGCGTCGAGAAGCACCACCGCCGACCGCAACCGCGTGCTCAGCGGCCCGTAAAACCCCTCTCAAAACGTTGTGTGGCACTTTTCACGCGACTGAAGATGTCATCGGCTGTGCCGAGGCCGTCGATACAGGCGAGCTTTCCCTGGCGGCCATAATATTCAAGCAGCGGAGCCGTTTGTTCCTCGAAGCTGGCGATGCGCCGCGAAAAAATCGCAGGATCGTCATCGGCTCGCTTCCGTGCGAGCATCCGTCGGACCAGTTCGTCACGAGGAACGGCCAGTTCGATGACACCGTCGACGCTCATGGCTCGTCGTTCCAGAAGATCATCCAAAATTTCCGCCTGGGGCAGCGTGCGCGGAAAGCCATCGAGTAGGAACCCGGCCCGGCAATCACCCGCCTCGAGCCTCCGGATCACCATTCCCACAATCAATGAGTCGGGCACCAATTGCCCCTGCTCCATCGACCAGGACGCCTCCAGTCCTTCTGGGGTTCCGGCCCGAACGGCCGCCCGCAGCATCTCACCGGTGGAAAGGTGCGGCACCCTGAGCAGCTCAACGAGTCGCTGGCACTGCGTCCCTTTACCCGCTCCTGGAGGACCGATGAGGATGATCCGCATGGCATATCCTCATGCATGACAGGCGGCGGCCGATTGATCCGCCGCACTACCATCACACGAGATCATGATTTTTCCAGAAGACCTGTGTAATTCCGCATCACGAGATGGCTGTCGATCTTCTGCACCAGGTCGAAGGCTACGCTCACCGCGATGAGCAAACCCGTCCCTCCGTAGAAGCTCGCGATTTGCGCCGGGATGCCGAGTGCCCCGCCGACAATCGTAGGGATGACCGCAACCAACGCCAAGAACCCTGCCCCGACATAGGTGATCCGTTCCATGACCCGCTCGAGGTAGTCGGCGGTCCGCTTCCCGGGGCGGTAGCCTGGAATAAACGAACCAAAGTTCTTGAGGTTGTCGGCCATCTCCTTGGGATTGAAGGTGATCGCCGTCCAGAAATAGCAGAAGAAGTAGATCAGCACCACGTACAGCACGTTGTACAAGAACGACTGGCCACGGGTGAACGAATCGTGGAGGGCCCCCAGGACGGTGTTTCCGGGATATGCGTTGTGCAGGTACTGGAAGAACATCTGCGGAAAAAGCAGCAGTGAACTGGCAAAAATGATGGGCATGACCCCCGCCTGATTGACACGCAGCGGAAGATACTGACGGGTTCCGCCATAGACGCGCCGACCTCGAACGTGCTTGGCGCTCTGAGTCGGAATCCGTCGTTGCCCCTGGGTCATGAAGACCACGCCCGCCACCACTCCGACAAAGAGTGCGGCCAGCACCAGGAGCGTTTCCACGCCCATCTTGCCGCCACCGCCGCCCAACTCCCAGTTCGTGTCGCTGCCGAGCTGAACCAGAGCGCTCGGCATCGCCGCCAGGATGCCCGCCATGATCAAGAGGCTGATACCGTTGCCGATACCGAACTCGTCGATCTGTTCACCCAGCCACATCAGGAAGATCGTGCCCGCGGTCATGGTCATCACCGCGACAAACTGCCATATGAAAGGCAGGCGACCGTCCACAAGGAAGCTCGACTGAATCAGTGAGGTGTCACCAACCCTCGCGGACGAGAGAAACGCCACATAGGCCCAGCTCTGCACAAGGCAGATGACAACGGTGGCGTACCGGGTGTATTCGTTGATCTTCTTGCGACCGCCCTCGCCCTCTTTCGACAGCCGCTCCAGCGGAGGCCACACCGTCGACAAGAGCTGGAAGATGATCGAGGCGGAGATGTAGGGCATGATCCCCAAGCCGAAAATGGTGGCCTGGGAGAGTTGGCTCGCCGAAAATACGGCGACCGTTCTCAACAAGTCGCCGATCCCTCCGGTCTCTTCCGCAAACGCGGACATCGCCTTGGGGTCGATGATCGGGAGGGGAACCTGCCAGCCCACGCGATAGATCGCGAGTAATCCCAGCGTGAGCAGAATCTTTTGTCGCAGTTCCGGGATCGTGAAGACGATGCGCAACTTTTCAAGCACGGAACTGGCTCCTCAACCTTTGGGGATGGGACGGATTCGGGTAGCACTCACAATCGTCGTATCCGGGGATCCGACGCCCAACCCTACCCTGCGACCGGCTTTTTAGGCGATGCCGTTTTCAAAATTCGCTTGTTCCGCACAACCGGTGCGGGACCAGGAATCTCCGTGACGGTTCCGCCCGCAGCGAGAATTTTCTCGCGGGCCTGGGCGCTGAAGTGATGCGCCGACACCTTCAGCGACTTGGCAATCGTGCCATTTCCAAGAATTTTCAATTCGTCCCAAATGCCCTTGGCAAGACCGACAGACCGGAGAGTCTCGGGGGACACCTCACTGCCTGCAGCGAACCGATCCTCAAGATCCTCGACGTTGACGTCTTTCACAATCCGACCGTGCCGGTTGTGAAAACCGCGCTTTGGGATGCGGCGAATAAGCGGAGTGCCACCGCCCTCGAAGATGGCCGGAGCGCTCCAGCCCGCCAACTGCCCCTGCCCCTTGTTGCCACGGCCGGCCGTTCTGCCGCGGCCGGACCCAGGGCCGCGGCCGACCCGCAAGCGCTTCCGGTTCTTGTGGATGCCCTTGTTCACATCATTCAGCTTCATTGTCTTTACCTTCCGCTTTCCGTGTTCACGCCGGGTCCAGCCCTCCAGGCATCCCCAGTGTTTTGGGGCTCAGCCCGCTGGTGGTCGCCGGGCCTCCGCCCCTGCCGTCTCGTGTCTTGGATTACCGCTGCAATCAATCGAACTGCGTACCGAATCCCCTGCTCACTATGAGAGTGAAACTCCCCGCAGTCGCTCCACATCGGCACGCGTACGGAGTTGCTTGAGGGCGTTGATCGCGGCCTTCACCAGATTGACCGGATTGGTCGACCCGTGGACTTTTGTCAGAACGTCGCGAATTCCAGCCGACTCGCAGACGGCACGAACTGCAGCGCCGGCAATGATGCCGGTGCCGGGGCTCGCGGGCAGCATGATAACCTTCGCGGTACCGCTGAACCCCTCGACTCGATGGGGAATCGAGCCCGACTCAACCGGGACCTCGACCAGGTTCTTCATGCCGTCCTTGATCGCCTTCTCGACTGCGGGGGGCACTTCATTGGCCTTCCCGTAGCCACAGCCGACCTTGCCGCGTCCGTTTCCGATCACGACCAGGCCGGCGAAGCTGAAGCGGCGACCACCCTTGACGACCGTGGCGCACCGCCGAACCTTCACGACCTTTTCTGCAAACTCACCGCCCCGAGATTCTCCTCCGCGGGAATCCCTGTTTCTCGAATCCCTGTCTCTGCTGCCGCTGGTGGACACGATTGGCTCTTTCGCTAGGAAGACTGTGTGCTAGGTAGATACGCTCTGAAAAATCGATGTGTGATGGACGTGTCGAGTAAACCGGATCAGAACTCAAGCCCCGCCTCGCGGGCCGCGTCAGCCAGGGCCGCAACCCTGCCGTGATACCGAAATTCACCTCGATCGAAACAGATTTTTTTGACGCCGGCAGCCAACGCCCGTTCCGCCACCGTTTTACCGATTGCAGTAGCCGCGTCCTTATTGCCCCCGAAACCGACAGCATCCCGGAACTGCTTATCCATCGTACTGGCCGATGCGAGCGTCCGACCAGAGGCGTCGTCGATGATCTGGGCGTAGATGTGCTTGTGTGCGCGGAAGACGGAGAGACGGGGGCGCTCCGCCGTACCGCGGATGAACCGACGCACGCGGTGGCGGCGACGAATGCGCTGACGGAGGATCGTGCGGGCGTGGTCCATGGCGACTCTAGATTGGAATGGGGCTTGGGTTGAACAGATGAACGTTTACGTGTGTCGGAGTCGGGGTCGAGATACTGGGGGCTCGATGGTTACTTGGTAACGGCCTTGCCGGCCTTGCGACGCACCTGCTCGGCCTCATACCGGATCCCCTTGCCCTTATAGGGCTCGGGCTTCCTCAGTGCGCGGACTTCGGCGGCGAACTGACCAACGAGCTGCTTGTCGATACCCTTGATGCTGATGTGCGTCTGGTCAGGGCACGCCACCGTCAGGCCGACGGGGATCGGCACCTGGAGTTCGTTGGCGAAGCCGACTCGCAACTGAAGCACGTTTTTCTGAATCGCCGCCAGATAGCCGACGCCGACGATTTCGAGCTTCTTCTCGTAGCCCTTCGAAACGCCCTCGACCATGTTGGCAACGAGAGCGCG
>CANETO010000161.1 GCA_947440895.1 Planctomycetaceae bacterium
ACGCATCGCGCCTCCTCCGGCCTCGGTGTGAACTGCTTACACGTCTTCGACGGAGTGGCCCTGCCCCGCCGAAATACCAGGTGTCCACTCGGACTAAACCACTTGTTTTCGCGCTCTTCCAGGATCGTCACGCCCGAAAAACGAGAATCGCGGGAACCCCCCCAATCGGCCGTAACCCGTGAGATGCCAAAGGGTTGCGGCTGGCCACGCAGTCGCGCTAGCCCTCCGGTCCTGCCGGCTCGCCAAAAATCCCTTAAGAAACACTCGCCCCCCTCGAACCCTTTCTCGTCGTCGACCGTATAACTTGCACGTCCGAAGGGGGCGGGCAGCGGGTTATGGATGACCCACGGCATGCTCCTGCGGCCGGATTTGTCAGTGCGGTTTGTTTCTGGTTTGTTTCTTCAGATGGGGTCCCCCCGTCTGGTCTTCGCCTTTCAATCCCCGGCACGGATTGCCGGTCCTGGAGGTATGTGATGCGATCCCACTTTGATACTTTGCTTCCCGAGTCGACTGTCCACCTGTTCGATGACGGCGTCACCGACGACGTTCTCGACCACGGCCACCCCGGTCTCGCGGAGGCTTCTGTCGTCGATCGCGGCAATGTGCCCCAGCCAACGGCAGCCAGCGACAACGTGCTGACGATCGAAGATCTGGCGGACCGCTTCAACGTCTCCACCAAGACGATCTCCCGCTGGCGGGAGCACGGCCTCGTCGCTGAGCGACATCTCGTCGGAGGCCGCCGACGCGTTGGCTTTCTCGCCAGTGCCGTCGAGCGATTCATTCGCGACAACCCTCTGCGGATTGAGCGGGGCAGCCGCTTCAGCCAGTTGTCTCAGGACGAGCACGATCGGGTCATCGGCTGGTCCCGTCGCCTCGCCCTGGCAGGGGCCTGCCCTGCCGATATTCATCGCCGAATCGCCAGCCGGCTCAACCGCAGCCTGGAGACAATCCGCTACACCATCAAGCGGCACGATCTGGAGCATCCCTCCGAGGCCGTGTTTCCTGTTGCCGATGGCCGACTTCGGCCGGAGAGTTGCGAGCGAATCTACCGCCACTACCAGTCCGGCGAAACGGTTGAATCGATCGCCAAGCGCTACCATCGCTCCAAGGCCAGCATCTACCGGGTGATCCTGTCGCAGCGGGCCGAGCACATCATGCAACTGCCCCTGGAATGCATGCCCAACGCCCTCTTTTCAAGAAAGAGTGCTGAGAGGGTGGTGGACCAGCCGTTTCCCGGACTGAACGAGCCGGCAAAGAAGGTGCGGCGGCCATCAGGCCTGCCCGCCTACCTGGCGAGTCTCTATGAGGTGCCGCTGCTGACACGTGAGCAGGAAGTGTGGCTGTTTCGGAAGTTCAACTATTTGAAGTTTCGGGCCACGACACTCCGTGCGGAACTCGACGCGGATCGTCCAAACGCCCGACTGATGGACCAGATCGACCGTCTCTATGGTGAGATTGTCGAGATCAAGAACCGGATCGTACGCGCCAACTTGCGGCTCGTGGTGTCGATCGCGAAGCGGCGAGTCTCTCCCGGCGACAGCTTTTTCGACCTCGTCAGTGACGGCAATATGTCGCTGATCCGGGCGGTCGAAAAGTTTGACTACGCCAGGGGGAACAAGTTCAGCACCTACGCGTCGTGGGCGATCATGAAGAACTACGCCCGGACCATCCCTGACGAACATCGTCGTCGCGACCGTTTTCGGGCGGCCGACATGGAACTCCTGCAGATGGCGACTGATCGGCGGACCGATGAATTCCAGCAGCGGCTGGCGGACAATGACCGGCTACAGCAGGTGGGCCAGTTCCTGAACCGGCTCGATACACGCGAGCAGACGATCATCATCCGTCGCTATGGTCTCAACCATCAGCATGAGCCTCAGACTCTCAAGGAAGTCGGCTCGGCGCTCGGCGTGACGAAAGAACGGGTCCGACAGATCGAGGCGAAGGCGATGGAAAAGCTCCGGGATGCGGCCGCCGACGAGGCTGTGATGCCGGAGTTGGAGTAGGCCAGCGAACCGCGACGCTACTGCACGGGCGCGTCGAGTGAAGCGGGCCTGACGCCGGACTGTCCGGGCAGGCCGGACTGTCCGGGCGAGCCTTTGCGGCTACCAGCCCGGGACTGGTTCGCTTCTGCCTCCAGACTCGCGGGCAGGGGCGTGGCCGTTGGGAGCATGGCGTCGGGGCCGGACATGCTTCGTGCACCGGGTGATTGACCGGGTCCACCAGCGGAAGACTGCGTGGGCGATTGGCTTGTTCCCGCGAGGAAGTTGTCGATCGCCGCCGATTCGCGGAGGTGAGAGAAGTATCGCGACATCTCGATCCGCTGTTTCTTCTCGTGGATGTCGTCGTAGAGTTCATCTCGGACTTCCGCAAACTTCACCTGCGCCGCGTCGGTGTATCCCTCGCAGAGGACTACCATGAACCGATCGGCGATCTGCACGATGCCTGACAGCTCCCCTGGCTTGAGTGAGAACGCCTGCCGTTCGAGGGCGGGCTGACCGCCATGCCGCTGAATCGGCGGCACCTCACCGCGAAGGGTGCGGCTGGTGGGATCGACCGAATACTGCTCGGCAAGATCGCCGATCCTTTCGGGGGTTGGATTCTGACGGGCGAGCTGCCAGACCTCCTGCGCCCGCCGCTGGCTATCCATGACGACGATGCGGCACTTCGCACGTGGCCCAAAGGTTGCCTCAAACGCCTTGTCGAGGTCCTCTTGCGTCACGGGCACTTTCCCCACGAGTTGCTTGAGCGCCACGGTCGGCTGCACGATGTCTTCGATGTAATGTCGCATGGGAATCTTTTGCTCGCGGGTCACGCGGTCGAACCATGCGGCCACGTCAACCGAACCGTCCGGCTTGCGGAACCCCATGCTCTCCGCGGCCCGGCTGATCTCTGCATCGATCTCTACCTTCGTCACGGTTCGCTTCTCGCGGGCCAGAGCCTGCTCGATCAACTGCCGGGTGATCAGGATCTCCAGCACATCGGAGCCGTGTCGCTCGACGCACGTGGCTTGCACGGCCGCGATCGCGATGGGCTGGGCGTTGACACGCGCTGCCACGCCGGGGCTGGCGGCCGATTTCGTCGCATCATTCATCACATTTTCCACCGTGGATTCGTCCTGCAGGCCGCGAAACACCTCACCCGAAGCAGTCCGGCTTTTCCGCTCACGGAGATCCTCGAGGAGCCGGGGACGCACATCGTCCAGCTTCGTGTCGGCTGCGGGCAGACGATCCTCACACTTGACGATGATGAACTGGTCGGCCACCTGCACCACCGGCGAGATGTCGCCCAGTCGCAACGAAAACACCGCCGCTTCGAAGCCCGCATCACCGGAATGGCGACGGATAGGCTGCACCCAGCCGTTCGCGCTGGCGCTGCCGACGTCCACGGAGTGCTGCCGGGCCAGTGCCCCAAAATCGTCGGGCGCAGTCAGTGCCTTGATCCGCAGTTCCTCCGCTTCCTTTCGGGAGCGAGCCACGATGATCCGTGCCTTGACCGCCTCGCCGAACTGATTCTCGAACGACTGCTGCACTTCCTCGGCCGTCGGCTCGATGCCGGCATGGGCCAGCCGCCGCAGCGCGAGCATCGGCCAAACGATATCCTCGGAATATTGCCGTGGGGAAATGCCCCGCTCTTGCTCGATGAGGCTGATCCATTTGTCGCGGGGCACGCTGAAACGCTTCGCCATCGCATCGATCTCGGCATCAACGTCCTGCGGCGTGATGGTGATGCCCTTTCGACCGCAGGCCTGCGAAATGATCTCGCGATTGACCAACGCCTCCAGAACGGCGTTACCGTGACGGCTCAGGCACTCAGCAGCCAGTTGTGGCTCCGTGATCTCGGCAGTATTGACCATCGCCATCACGCGGTCAGCGGGGGCTGCAGACGCGGCACCCGTGCCGGTTGGTGCAGCAACTCTGCCGGAGGTTGCCCCGGCGGCCTGTGGCGGCTTCGCATCGGCCTCCATCGATCCGGAGACTGCCCGCCATACGAGGCAGACGGCGATCACGACGAGCGCGGCGAGGAACTCTCGGCCGGGCCCCGGCCGTCGCTTTAAAAGCCACCCAATTCGCCCGCCGAGACCCTGACACGATTCGCTCATCACGCTGCCCTCCTTGGCATCTCCTGACAACCCTCGGAAAATAGGGGAGTTCGCAGAGTGGATCAAGGCGAGCGTTTGCACAGGTCACGCCGTGCCCTTACCCTGCCGGAGGGTCTGGCTCCGAACTCTTCGTTTTCTAGAGATACGGCATATGACATCCCCCCAACATCCGTCCGGCGACAGCCCTCCAGGCCCCGCCACTTCAGCAGCCGCGGCCGGCTCGCCAGCATCCCCACACCACCCACACTGCCTTACCGTCCTAGGGCTCCTGCCGCCAGTCACCGCAGAGGACGTGAAGCAGGCCTACCTCGCCAAGGCGATGACGATGCACCCCGACCGCGGGGGCCAGCCGGCGGAGTTTGTTCAGCTCCAGAAGGCCTACGAGGAGGCCAAGGAGTTCGTCCAATTCAAGGCCGGCAAGCTGGAGTGGCTGGCCGCCAAGATCGAGGCCTACGCCCAGCAGCAGGATGTCGTGAGCGAAACGATCGAACGCGGTGGCGAGGTTGAGATGCAGGAGACAGACTGGCTTCGCAAGTCGTTTGGCGAAGACTTCGGCCACGTGGCCGACAAACTGGTTGCCATCCGGGTCCGCGGCCCATCAGCCGATGACGTGTTTGCCATCCTGCTGGGCTTCCGGGCCGACTCACTGGCGGATTTGGCCGTGCTCGACCTCTCCGGCGGCAGGCTGACCGACGAAGGGCTCCTACAGCTCAAGGGCCTGAAAAACCTGCGGTCTCTCGACCTGCGGGGGACCGCCGTCGGAAAGCTGGCGTCCGAGGTGCCCTCGTGGTTCGAGCACCTGGAATTCCTCGGCCTTCCCGCTGGAGCCGTCGGCCTCTTCTCCCGGATGACCATGCCACGCCGGGTAAAACTGGCAGTCGGCAGTGCGGCTGACTAGTCTGGGAGGAGCAGGATCTCACCGTCCTGCAGCAGCGACCGCCAGCATCGACTCGCCTGCCATGGTCTCGCCCGCCATCGTCTCTCGTGCGTAGACATGCCACTACAAAGAATCGTGCGTTCATTCACCGGCATCGGAGTCGCCGCCAGTCTGGCAGGGTGTGCGATTTGTGTTTGCAATCCCGTTCTTGCCGAGGAGACACCAGTGCAGGCCACATACGCCGCCAAGGAATCCGCTGAAGCGATCACCGGTGTCACGGAGGCCTACGCCGAACGATCGGTCAGCGTCGCCGAAGGAGCCACGACCGTCGAGTTCCGCTATCGACTTCTCCTCCCAGAGCCCGCGGTGGGCAACGGGCGGACGGATGGCCGGTATCCGCTCGTGCTTTACCTGCACGGGGCGGGAGAGCGCGGCAATGACAATGCAAAGCAGCTGAAATATCTACCGACCTGGTTGGCCGAACCGTCGCGGCGCCAGAAATACCCCTGCTTCGTCCTTGCGCCTCAGTGCCGGATGGATGAGCGGTGGGTGGATGTC
>CANETO010000162.1 GCA_947440895.1 Planctomycetaceae bacterium
CAGGTCCAAGGACAACAGGGTTCCCGTGGAGGCCAGTCGCTCCACCGGCCAAGATCACCCACCCTTGGAGCCCTGTCATGTCCTCACCTCACTCCGCCCCGGTCAGTCCTGCACATCGGTCCCCAGCGGCACATCGCTCCTCGACTCCGCTCGAATTTCTGGAAAACCCGACCGAATTCCGGGCCCGGCACATCGGGCTCGATGCCGCCGACGAACGGCACATGCTCGATACGATCGGCGAGTCCTCGTGCCAGTCGCTGGTGGACGGCATCGTTCCGGAGAGCATCGCCCGCCACGAGGCAATGAAGCTCCCGTCGCCGGTCTCCGAGGCGGCGGCGCTCAAAGAACTGAAGGCCATTGCGGCCCTCAATCGGCTCTTCACGAGCTTCATCGGGCAGGGCTACCACGGCACCCTCACGCCCGGCGTGATCCTGCGGAACATTCTCGAAAACCCCGCCTGGTACACCGCCTACACACCCTATCAGGCCGAGATCAGTCAGGGCCGCATGGAGGCCCTCGTCAATTTTCAGACGATGGTCTGCGAACTCACCGGCATGCCGATCGCCAACGCATCGATGCTCGATGAGGCCACTGCCGCGGCCGAGGCGATGACGCTGGCCAGGCGAACCTCCACCAGCACAAGCCAGGTCTTTCTGGCCGATGACCGCTGTCACCCGCAGACGCTGGAAGTTCTCCAGACGCGCGGCCAACCGCTCGGCATCGAGGTCCGGGTCGGCAGCGTCGTCGATCTCCTCAGCCAGCACGACTGCTTCGGCGTGCTCATGCAATACCCCGCGACCGACGGCACGGTGGCCGATTGGCGCACCCTTGCCGAACAGGTCCACGCCAAGAAGGCCATGCTCTGCGTGGCGACCGATCCCCTGGCGCTGACGCTGCTTGTGCCACCGGGCGAATGGGGTGCCGACATCGTGGTCGGGTCCACGCAGCGGTTTGGCATGCCAATGGGCTGCGGCGGCCCGCACGCTGCTTTTTTCGCCTGCCGCGACGCCCATAAACGGTCGCTACCAGGCCGCCTCGTGGGCGTCAGCATCGATGCGGAGGGCCGGCCCGCCTACCGGCTCACCCTGCAGACCCGCGAGCAGCACATCCGCCGCGAGAAGGCCACCTCCAACATCTGCACGGCGCAGGTGTTGCCGGCAGTGGTGGCAAGCATGTACGCCGTCTATCACGGACCGGCCGGCCTCACGCGAATCGCCCTGCGTGTCGCCACCTACACCGCGGTGCTCGCCGACGGGCTCAAGCGCCTCGGCATGCATGTCCGCAATGACCATGCCTTCGACACGCTCTCGCTCACCACGGGCGACCAGACACAGGCCCTCGCCGCGCGGGCCCGCGAACTCGGCATGAACCTGCGAACGCTCGACGCGACAACTCTCTCGATCACGCTCGATGAGACCACCACTCGCGCCGATCTTCTGCGGCTCTGGCAGGTGTTCGCGAAGCCGGGGCAGACGCTCCCCGACCTGGCCACCTACGAGCAGGGCATCGAGCCGCTGATCCCGGCCGAACTGCGGAGGACCACCGACTTCCTGACACACCCGGTGTTCAACACGCACCACAGCGAAACCGCGATGCTCCGCTACATCCGGGGCTTGAGCGACAAGGATCTGGCGCTCGACCGCAGCATGATCCCACTCGGCAGCTGCACCATGAAGCTCAACGCCACCAGCGAGATGATCCCAATCACCTGGCCCGAGTTTGCGGGACTGCATCCCTTCGCTCCCGCCGACCAGTTGGAAGGCTACGCGGTGCTCGAACGTCAGCTCCGCGACTGGCTCTGCGAGGCCACTGGCTATGCCGGCATCAGCCTGCAGCCCAACGCTGGCAGCCAAGGGGAATACGCCGGGTTGCTCGTCATTCAGGCCTGGCAGCGGGCCCGCGGTCAGGGCCATCGCACGATCTGTCTGATTCCGTCATCCGCCCACGGCACGAATCCCGCCAGCGCCCAGATGGCGGGGATGGAGGTCGTGGTCACCGGCTGCGACGCGCATGGCAACGTCGACCTCGCCGAACTGCGGGCCAAGTGCGAGCAGTACAGCGACAGACTGTCGGCGGTGATGATCACCTACCCGAGCACCCACGGCGTTTTTGAAACACAGATCAGGGAACTCTGCGAGATCGTCCACCGGCATGGCGGCCGTGTGTATGTCGACGGCGCCAACATGAACGCCCTGGTCGGCGTGGCGGCCCCCGGCGCGTTCGGCGGCGATGTCAGCCACTTAAATCTCCACAAGACTTTCTGCATCCCGCACGGTGGCGGTGGCCCCGGCGTCGGCCCGGTCTGCGTGGTCGCCGATCTCGTTCCCTACCTGCCGGGCCATGCCACGGCGGGCCTGCCAAACGGCGCCGTCGGGGCGGTGTCGGCCGCACCGCTGGGGAATGCTGCCGTGCTGCCGATCAGCTGGATGTACTGCCGCATGATGGGTCCCGCGGGCCTCCGGCGGGCGACCGAGGCTGCCATCCTGGCCGCCAACTACGTGAGCTTCCGGCTCCGTGAACACTTTCCGACCCTCTACGCGAGCGAGAATGGCCGCGTGGCCCACGAATGCATCCTTGATCTGCGGCCGCTGAAAGAAACCAGCGGGATCACGGCCGAGGACGTGGCCAAGCGGCTTGTCGACTATGGCTTGCACGCCCCCACGCTGAGCTTCCCGGTGCCGGGCACGCTGATGGTGGAACCGACCGAGAGCGAGCCGCTCGTCGAACTCGATCGGTTCGTCGCGGCGATGATTGCCATCCGGGAAGAGATCCGACAGATCGAGGAGGGGTTCTGGCCACAGGACAATAACCCGCTCAAGCACGCCCCCCACACCGCCGCCGCGATCACGGCCGAGACCTGGGACCGTCCCTACTCCCGCGAGATTGCGGTGTTTCCCGTGCCATCGCTCAAGCGTGGCAAATACTGGCCGTCCGTGGCCCGGGTCGACAACGTCTACGGCGACCGCAACCTGTTCTGCAGCTGCGTACCGGTATCAGCCTGGGCCGAGTAGGCTCAGGCCTTATAGCGATCGCTACTCGTGTCGGGCTTCACGCCCTCGGGGGTCTCGTCGCTCGCGATATCGAACCACTCCGGCTTGAACTCGATCCGGGACTTCGTCTCGGGGTTCGCAAGCGCGATGTTGCTCACCAGCGCAATCACCGCATCGGCGATCGCCACCTCCGGCTTGCATCGTGGCTGGTTCTCCGGCGACGGGTTGCGGATGCACCAGGCCCAGTGCTCCATCTCCTCGGTGTAGCCGCGGGAGGGGGGAGCCCCGTCACCGCCGGGCTTGCCGCTGGCCGCGGGGCCGCCGCCACCGCCGCCACTCTCGGTGGTGTCGAGCGTCGGCGCCCCATCCTTGCCCTTGGCGACCGTCACGCGGGTGTCCTTGGCTGCCCCCTTGTAGAGCATCACGTCCTGCTCACGCTCAAGGACGAGCGTGCCCTTCGTGCCCATCACCACCTCGCCGTAGTCACCAAAGCCGTTGCCGTTGATCGACGAATAGGTGACGACGATCTTCTTGTTCTTGTCCTGCTCGTAACCCGGGGCCGGATACTCGTACATGCAGTAGACGTGATCCTCGACCTCGCGATCCGCCGGGAAAATACTGCGGTTGCCGACGGCCGTGACGGTCAGCGGCTTCACCTTCTGCCCCTCGCCATGCATCGCCGACACGAAGATGCCCGCCGCGTCGAGCTGGTGGCTGCCGAGTTCGGCCATCAGGCCGCCGCCGGTGCGGTTCCAGAGCCGCCAGCGAAGAAGTTCCTCCATCGGCTGGCGGGTGGCACCGTCGCCGAGCGTCATGGACGTGTAGCCATACTTCGCGGCATCGACCACCTTGTCGGAGATCTGGGCCTCGAGCTGCGCGATCTTCTTTGTGAGCCCGGCGATGTCGCCCGGCTTGGCGGAGTCGAGGTCCTTCTTCCAGCCGGCCAGCTTCTTGACGAGCGATTCGTCGTCGGGCATCGGCGGCTTCCAACTGTCATTGCCAGGCAGGTTGCCACGGTGCCACTGCGCCCGAATCGAGTGCAGATCACCGAGCAGACGCGCCTTGCCGATGGTATGGACGGCGTTGTCGTAGAGCACGCTGTAATGCCGCTGGTGGCCGGTGGCGAGGATCTTTCCCGTCTCTCGGGACACCCGGCTCATCTCCTTGCACTCGTGGATCGAGTGTCCCATCAGCTTCTCGGTGAGCACATGCTTGCCGGCCCGCATCGCCTTGATCGCCGCCACGGAGTGGAGGTGGAGGGGCAGGGCGATGATGATGGCCTCGATGTCGTCGTCGGCCAGAAGTTCCTCATACGCCCCGTAGACCTTGACCTGCTTGCGAGCTTCGTCCTCGCTGGTCCACTTGTATTTCGACATCAGTCCCGGCCGGGCGGTGTAGGCGGCCGGGCTGGAAACGTCGCCGTGGAAAGCGCGGAAGACGTTGTAGGGACGGATGTCGGCGATCGCCACGACATTGAGATAGTCGGGGTTGTGGGCCCCGAGCAGCACGCTGCCCTCGTCGCCGGTGCCGAGAACGCCCACGCGGAGCGGGTCGCCCACACTCTTGCCGTAGCCGAAGTAGATCGATCCCAGGCCGGCGCCAGTGGCGATTCCCGCCGCAAGCGTTCCGGTCAGAAAATCCCGCCGCGTGATATTCACGACGTCGGTGAAATTCTCCTTGCCGATCGTTTTCTGGCTTTCCGACAGGTTCATCGCATCACCTCACCTAAAAAGTCACACACCAGGGCGTCAAGCGGGGGAGTCTGTCCGGCAACAGCCAGACAGGGGACAGAATCTTCCGAGCCATTTTCCGAGGAAAAAATCGAGGCCGCTCCAGCCGCCGGTGGGCAGGCTGGCAAGGGCGAGCAGGGCGGCGAGCTCTACCCATTGGTTATACGTAGGCTGCGCGCCGGCCACCCAAAAAGGCTGCGTGGCGAGCACGCTGGCCAGGAAGCAGACGCCCCCCATGGCATTGAATTTCACGCACAGGCCGAGCACCAGGCAGGCCCCGATCGTGACGAGCGACCAGCTCACAAACCGGTCAGCCTTCCAGAGCGACGAGGGGCCCGCAGCCGCGTCTAGCCGACGCCGGTCGGCGGCCGACCGCGGCTCGTCCCACTCCGCTACGAGTTTGTCACCGATCGCGGCCGCGTCCTTCATCCAGCCGGCCGCCTGCGCCCCGAGTTCGCGGCGTTTTTTGGCCACACGATCGCGGGCGAAGGGCACCTCGGTCGCCGTGGGCGATCGCTCCATGCCTGCCAGCCGCTCCTGCTGGAGCCGGTAGTCGGAGAGGTCTTCGGCAATGCCGGCGAGAAAGTCATCGAGTTCCGCACTCGCCGCGCCAAGCCGCTGCTCGGCCTCGGCCCGGCCCGCGGCGTCGAGCGGCAGGACCTTTTCCCGGTCCGCTAACTGTTTCTGCCAGCCAGCGACCACGGTCGCTTTCCAGTCGGCGCTGACGTCGGCCAGCGACCTTCCGTCGGCCTTCCCGAGCGTGCCCGACCAGTTGCCCGTTTCAGGCAGTGAGGCGCGGAAAAAATC
>CANETO010000163.1 GCA_947440895.1 Planctomycetaceae bacterium
CTGGCGCCGAACGATCCATTCAGCTACACCGCTCTGAGCGTGGCCTGCATGCGGGGAGGCCGTATTACCGAGGCCGAGGACGCCCTCGCACGGTCGCGGATGCTGCAGGGCGGACGGTAAGTCACTGTCCGAGGGCGGTTTCCAGGTCTTTCACGAGCCTGCGATCCCCGGCCGACAACTGACGCGTTGTGAAGCCGATTTTCTTTGCCTCGGCGAATGCCTTCCGGGCTTCGTCCAACTGC
The DNA here is from genome assembly GCA_947440895.1 of Planctomycetaceae bacterium. Classification (GTDB taxonomy): domain Bacteria; phylum Planctomycetota; class Planctomycetia; order Pirellulales; family UBA1268; genus CAMCQY01. The sequence continues at coordinate 243 of CANETO010000163.1, forward strand.
TGCTCCGCTACGAGTGCCGAGGCGAGGTGGATGTATTTCGTGTTCGACGGCACCAGCACGGCTTCCCGGAGGTCCTCAAGCGAATCCCGGCTCTTGCCCTGAGCCAGCCGCACGATTCCCCGTGTGTCGAGGACGTCGGGGTGGGGGCCCATTTCAGCCATTGCCGTGGCGACTAGTTTCTCAGCCTCGGCAGCCGTTTCCGGCTCTGCGAGATGAACCGCGAGATTGTTGGCCGCCACCGCGGCCTGCTGGGCTGAGAGATCGGTGCGGGCCAGAACCTCGCGGTAGATGGCCACGACGTCAGGTGGGCTTCCTGTCATACCAATGAAGTCGGCGTAGAGCATTGCCAGACGCGGTGAGTCTGGATCAAGGCGGCGGGCCTTGGCAAACCAGTCAGCGATCCGCTGCAATTGCTGCGGCGTCACGCTTCCGCCGGGCGATCCCACCACCGTCACGGCCGTACGCAGGAGGTTTTCAAGCGGGATTTTATCCCAGGAGGCTTCGAGGAGATCGAGCGCCTCGTCGGCCCTCTGCGCCCGGCCCAGGAACCCCGCTCGGGCGACCACGCCATCGGCGGATGCCGCCGCAAACTGGCTGAAGGTCTGGTCCGCAGCGGCATTGAATCCCAGTTCTTCCAGGAAGGCCGATAGCGGACCGAGTCGGGCGGCGACTTCGGGGGAAGGGGAATCACCCGGCATGAGTTTGCGAGTGGCGGCCACGGCTGCCGGCCGATCATTGTCCGCCAGTGCCAGCCTGGCCTGCAGAACCGATACGATCGGGGCATCGGGAAGGCGATCGGCCAGCGTTTTGAGCCAGATTCGTGCAGAGTCCAGTTCTTGATGACGGATGAGTTTTTCGATCAGCAGTGACTGCATGCCAGGTGGCGAGTCTGGCGCCGAGGCTATCGACACCAGTTCCGTGCGGGATTCGTCCCAGCGTCCAAGTTGTTCGAGTAATTGCGCTTTCTGCAGCCGCTGGGGGGTGGAGAGCGGTTGCAACGCGGAGATCGAGCCGAGAATGCGGAGCGCCCGCCGCCAACTGTTGGGCTCCGGTCTGGTGGCCAGGATCGCCTCCTGGAGACCCAGATCATCGGCCGCGAGATTGCCTGCAGCGTCGGTGTTTTCATCGAGATACGCCACTGCCCGCTCCGCATCCCGGTAGCTCCCGGACTGCGCTGTGATCTCTGCCAGCGTCCGTCTGGCCCAGAGTCGCGTTCGCACGCGAGCGGGTTCGTCACCACTCGACGCGATGATCGCCTGCAATTCCTCACGGGCTGCCGTCAGACTGCCGCGTCGGACCAAAAATGCGGCCAGGCTACGGGCGGTGGTGGGGTTGTTTGGAGCGGCGTCGAACGCTTCCCGGAAACGCTGTTCGGCCTCGTCAATGCGTCCTAGTATTTCCTCTCCCTGCGCGAGGAATAATTGACGTTGGGGCGGCGTGAGGGCCTCGCCACCCTTCGAGAGCGTCTGTTCTGCGAAACGACGCTGGCCTGCCGTGAGTTGGTTCGAGAAGAGCGCCATCCATGCCGCCGGCTGGCTGGGATCCAGTTCCACCGCTTGTTGCAGCACATCTCCTGCCTGATCGGTCTTGCCTGCGCGGGCCAGCAACTGACCAAACCAGAGCAGGTCGCCCGCGGAGTGCCGCTGCGTGCCTGCCAGACTCCGCTCCGCCAGCGCCACCGCCTGGTCGAACTGGCCTATCTTCATGTCGATCTCGGCCGTGATTCGCTCCATTCCGTCGAGTCCATCCGGTCCGACAAGGTCGATTGCCTGCAGGGCCTCTTCCAGGCGATTGGAGAGATAGAGGAGGGAGGCGAGTTGCCGGATCACTGCGGGGTTTGCCGCGCCCTGCCGCAACGCCTGTTGGAGGCGTTCGATCGCAGCGGGCACGTCCCCTTGAAGGACCGCAATCTCGGCGAAAAGCTGCTGGATCTGGGCCCAACTCGGCCGGTCGTTTTCAGCTTCAATAAGCAGGTTTTTGGCTATCACGAGACGCTCGGCGTCCGCCTGCGACAACGGTGTTTCCTCGAGGCTGTCTCCGCCAGGCTCGATCGCCGCTGCCTGTTTCGACCGTTCGAGTCGTACGGCCAGCACGAGGGCGGCAGCCGTGGCCACTCGTCCCTGCGGACTGGTCGGGCCCGCCAACAGGGCGATGTCGTCGGCGGCCGCCTGCGCCTTGTCGAGATTTCCCTCCTCGCATGCCAATTCAAACAATGCCGAGCGGATGGCCAGGTCATCAGGGCGTTTCTTGATCGCTGCCTGCCACACCCGCTCCGCCTGCTCCCGCTCGCCCATGCCACGGTAGATCGTGCCGATGGCAGAAAGCAGCCGTTCGGACTGCTCTGCCGAGAGCGAGGTCGCCTTCTCTTCGATCTTTTTGAGCGCTGGGACTGACTCTACCGCGGGGGCCCGCGCCGCCACCTGGGACTGCGCGAGCAGGAGGAGCGGGTCGTTCGCAATGGCGGCGGGGGCACTGGTCAGCAGGTCTCCCGCCGCTGCGGGGCCCTGCTCTCGCAGCGTCAGAAGCGCGAGGGCCGCCAACGCCTGGGGGTTGGTGGGATCGGAGTCGACATGCTTCCGAAGCACATCGAAGGCCGCCTGCGAATCGCCCTTGCGGACGAGCAGGTCGGCGCGGAGCAGCGCCACCTGGGAGTCCGTGATCGCCGGAGACCGTTCGAGCGCATCGAGGAGTTGATCGACACGAGACCAGTCTCGCTTGGACGGGGGCAGCTTCATTTGCGCGGTGGTGCGGAGTTGCAGCAGCGGGCTCCAAATCTGCGGGGCTGCGGGCAGTTGATCTCCGGGGAGCGACGCGGCGACGTCCTCCAGTTCCTTTAGGGCGGTGTCAGGCTTTCCAGACGCCGCCAGTGCTTTGGCCATGCCGATCCGCGCGGCCAGCGATCCGTGATCGGCGCTGAGGACCCGCTGGTTCGCCGCGAGTTGTTCGTCGAATTGCCCCAGCATTTCATGGCACTGGCCGAGGCTGAGATCGACCTGCCTGGTCAGTTGATCGGATTCAGCGACGAGGGGGCGGACGCTATCGAGTTTCTGTTTGGCCTGCAGCCAACGCTTCTGTGCGATCAAGAGCCTTGCTTCCAGGAGGCCCACTGCCGGACTCGCCGATCCCTGCCGAGCGACGAGTTTGTTGATGGTCGTGCCCGCCTCCTCAAGCTGGTTGGCTTGCAACAGAACATCGGCCATCATCATCAGGAGCGCCGGCTGATTTGGTCTGGTGGACAGCCCCTCGCGGAGCACGGCGATGGCCCTGTCGGTGTCTTGCTGCCGCATGGCGACGGCGGCGATCGCGCGGAATCCTCGTTCATCATCGGGAAACAATCGGCGGGCCTTGGTGGCGAGTTGCTCGGCGGCAGCGTATCGCTGCTCTGCGATGCAGAGTTCGAGATCAGCGAACAGCACGTTGGGATTTTCTGGGGCGATTTCGGCGGCCTTGCGGACCGCAGCGGCCGAGTCGACCAGGTTTCCGCGGGACTGATGCCATCTGGCCAGCGCGAGCCAGGCCCGGGCCTCTTTCGCATTCGAGACCACCAGATGCTGGAGCACGATCGCTGCGGAGGCCGAGTCTTTGAGCTTTTCATCGAGAATACTCGACAAGACGAGCGATACGTCGAAGACAACGTTGTTTGACGGGCTGCGGTCCGGCGGTGGGTCGAAAGACTTCGTCGTGAGGTCGAAGCCGATGATGGCGGCGGCCGTGTCGGCCGCTTCCTCGTAATTGCCCTTGCCGGCGAGGGCCCGGGAATGAAGGAGTTCGACGCTGTCGAGATCGACGGCGTCTGGGTCGTCTTCAACAGGCGGTGTTGCCGCCACTTGCTCGCGGAGAATGGCGAGTTCTGCACTGGCGTCGCCAAACCGGCGAAAACGCAGCATCCACTCCGCGAGTTGCTTGCGTAGCCGGCGGTTGTCGGGATTCTTGCGAACAGCGGCTTCGACCACGTTGTAGGCGTAGCCTCGTTCCTCCTTCGTCGCGTCGGGGCGATCGGCCATTTCGATGACAAGCCGAGCCAACTCCGCCTGCGCCTCGGCGTCATCCGGCCGGTAGGCCAGATACCGTGCGAACAGCACCATCGCCTCGGTGTTCTTGCCGTCGTCCAGTTTGGACCGCGCAAGCCGTGCCAGGCCTCCCGCATTCCGGGCAACCTGCACGCGGTGGATGACGGCGATCGCGACGGCTGTGGCGACAACTCCAGCCACGACTGCGATCAGCAGGCGGGCGTTGACGCGTTTTGCTGAACGGTTCACGGGTTGGGGGGCTGGGAAGCCGAGGATGGGCAGGGCGGCTAAGGGCTGGGGCTGCACCGAAACCCGCCAATGAGTCTATACCCGCATGATCCGTTCTGCCCGAACGGAATTTTGCGGCGGCTGGATCGGTGACGGTCCCAGCCCTGGGCAGAAACCCTCAAAGATTCCGGACCGGTTCGGACGATGAATTGATCACGCAGACTTTGCCGACTGCAGCGAGATTGACGGCGCAGATAGGCGAATCGGTCACAATGGTGCTTGTCATGCATAGAAACGTGCCCCCAAGCCTTCCTCGGGTGCTGGTATGGCAGGTCCGTCGCCAGTTGTGGGCCGTGGCACTGCTCGGGCTCACGCTGGCAGGGGCGACGGTCCACGGAGCTGAGGTGGGAGCGGTACGGCCAACGCCACGCAGTCCCAAGATCGACCATGCCGTGACTCAAGCGGGCGGCAACGGGAGCGGGCGTTCCGCATGCAGCCAGTGCCAGCGATCGGCGTGTCCTCAGTGCCGAATTGCCGAAGGCACACACCACGGACATCGGCCCTGTTCGCATGGTCTCTGCCCGGCACACTGCCCTGTCCGGCCGGATGTCTTCGGATTTTATGGCACCCGCTGGCGACGGTGGCCCGGATCGGGGGTGGTTCAGGTTTCCAACGACGATGCCGTCACGCCAGCCCGTCCGCCGAAAGCAGAAGTGCCCGGCCCACGTGAAGAATCGTTTGAGCCGGATCCTCCCGCTGACGACCTGCCCGCTCCGGACGCGGTGGAGCCAGCTGCCCGTTTTGAACCAGCCAAAACAGCCGGACCAGCCAAAACAGCCGACGAGGTGGGCAGCAGCACCGCCTGGCGATCCTTCACGGCTGCCGAACGGCAGAAACAACAGATTCAGCAGTAACTGCTGCCTGCCAGGAAGTGCGAGAGGCGGGAGTTGAACCCGCACGCCTTGCGGCACTGGAACCTAAATCCAGCGCGTCTGCCAGTTTCGCCACTCTCGCCCGCTCA
>CANETO010000164.1 GCA_947440895.1 Planctomycetaceae bacterium
GCCTGTCTTGGCCGCTGGCATGATCGGCAGCCGTCAGGGCTGGTTGGAAGTGCCGTATGTCGAGTGCCCTGCCAATCGAGAGGCGATCGCCGCCGGAATCGTGGCCTGCGATGCTGCCTGTGGCACGCTGCACATCGTGCCTGGCCTTATGCAGGGGGGAAAGCTGCCAGACGTCATGCGGGGCGAGGAGACGCAGATCGTCGGCGCCCTCTCCCTTGCACCGGAGCTCGCCACGGAATCGCTCTTCGTGCTCCCAGGCACGCACTGCAAGTGGGCCGACGTCCGTGATGGCCACGTGATCGGATTGAAGACCTATATCACCGGCGAACTATTCGCCACGCTTCGCGACCATTCGATCCTCGGCAGGCCAGCGAAAGAAGCTGTCATACCGCCCGTTGAGGCAACCACTGCGGCGACTGACGCCGCCTTCCTCCGCGGGCTTGAGACCGCTCGCGAGAGCGGTGGCGAAGGCGTGGCCGGCAGACTGTTCACCACGAGAGCTCTGTTTCTTGACGGTCAGCTGACGGCACCACAGACGCTCGACTATCTTTCCGGCCTGCTCCTCGGGGAGGAGATCCGAAGCGTGCTTGCCGGACTCAAGGGCAGGCCCTGTCCGCCGCTGGTGCTGCTCGGCGATGCGGGACTCTGCGAACGGTACCGCGTTGCCCTGGCGGCATTCGGCATCGACCGTGTCGGGGTATTCGGTGAGACCGGTCCGGCTGGACTCTGGCAGATCGCCTCCGCCGCCAGACTCCTGGCGTAGCAGGCACGTTGATCGGTACTAACGACTGGGATTGCGTGTGGGGTCATCCTTGTCGCCCGAGCACGGGTGATGCACACTGGACTGCCATGATGTCGAGCTCGGATCCGCCCCCGATTTCCTCTGGACTTGTCCCAGCCACGACGGGCGAGGTAGGGCACCGCACTGCGCCGGTCCGCTCCCTGGGGTATCCGCCCACCTCAGCAGGATCGTTGGCACGGCCGATGCTGCCAAAATCAATGATGCTCACCACCGATCGACTGACTGCCGTTGATCTCGAGGAGCAGATGGATCCCCTGGCCGTCGCGGAGTCGACAGCCGACAGCACCCGCTCGATCGCTCGGGTAGTGGGACAGTTCTTGGTGATTGGCATCGCGGCGGCCGCCATCTGGTGGCTCCTGCCCAGGGGGATCTCAGCCCGGCCACCGTTGGAACTGCCGGAGCCCCTGCAGGCCGAGGCGGTCACGATTCCCGCCGCCCAACACGACGCGGAGATGGCCGCCATGGATCTCCTGAAACAGGCCGCGCCCACCAAGGCGCTCGCTGCGTTCCGAGAGTGCGTCGACTCCACCGATCAGACGAGCGTCAACCTCTGGCGGTACTACCTGCAGACTCTGGTCGATCTTGATGAACGCGTTGAACTCCGAGAGCGTGCCCGGCAGTTTCAGAGCCAACATCCCGACCGGCTCGAGGCTCCCCACTTTCAGGTCAACGCACTCTGCCGCGACGACATCGAGGCCCACCGGGAACGCACCGGAGCCTGGAACACCGTCTTGCACTCGGTCGGCGCCCCGCGCATCACTCCGGCCTACCTCGCTGAAATTGATCGCTGCCAGAACACGATCAGCGACGCCCTCAACCTGCTTCAGCAACACGATGGCGACTGGTCGGCAGCCAGCCGTACCGCCTGGGCCGACCTGCTCCATTTGGATCGCGCCCGGCTTCACCACCATGCCTGGAAATGCGGCGGCCTGGCCTTCGCCGATCCGGAGCGGGAGCGGGCTCTGGAGGCACTCCGTCAGATGACCTCGACCACCAGTGCCGATGCCCTGAGCCTGCGGCTGGAAATCTACCGTGGTGTGCGTGAGGGCTGGCCCACGCGTCTCGGCTTTGGACCAACCAAGCAGCTCGTCAACGGCTTGGACTGGTCGAAAGACGACCTCGAGAAGGCGATCGACGCCGATCGTGCGTCGCTCGAACGTCTCCCCCCCACGGGCCGCCGATGAGCGACACCTCACTGCTGCCGACTGATCCTGCGGGAGCGGCCCCCGCCGTGCCTCCCCATTCCGTGTCGGCATCAGCCCTCACGACATGGTCCCGCGTGATCCCCGAGCTTCTCGGCGTGCCTGCCGGCGCCGGCTACCAGCCCTCGGCGCTCGCCCGGCACCTGCTCGTGATCGTGCTCTACGTGGCGGCTGCCCGGCTGATGATGGTCGATCCATGGTTCACCAGCGACACCTTCACCTGGCGGCAGTCGAGCGTGATCACGCTGCTGGGGCTTCTTATGGTGTCGGCCATCGCCTTCGAATGGCATCTGCTTGGAGTGTCGAAGGGGCTCAACCTCGTCGGCCAGATCGTGCTGGCCTATCCCTTCACGCTGTTCGCCGCCAGATTGCTCGGACGGCCGTGGCATCAGGCCGATACTGGCGGTGTGCTCGGTGCGCTCTTCGCGGCGGTGCGGGCGGCCGGTGGTCTGCTCGGTGTGAGCAGCTTCATTCCCTCTTGGATCGCCGACGCGCTCTCGAGCCCCGGCACCGGCATCGTGCTCTTGGCCCTCTGCGTGGTCACATCGGTCGGCGGCACGACGGCAACGCGGATGGGCCTGACGGCCGGCCTCTTCTTCATCCCACTGGCGGTCGCGTTCAGCCAGACGCCGGTGCCGAGTCTGCCGTTTCTCGCGGGGCTGGCCACGATGCTCTTCGGCATGGCGTTGCAGTACCGCGATGTCGACAAATACCACCGCGACAAGGAGATCCTCCGCCGGCTGCGTCACGTCACCGACGAACTGGAGCGACGCACGTGCCTGCGACTGGTGAGTCGAACGTGGGCCGATGGCCGCCTCGGCGAACAGACAGCAGAGGGGCTCGTGAGGCAGACGTATGAACACGTCCCCGGCGTCGACGCCGCTGCGGTCCGCGAGATCACCCGAACGATCACGCACGATCTCGTCACCACCCACGGCCTTTTGCAGGTGCGTCATGACTCGGAGGGCATTTTTCTCGTACCGCCACCGGCCCTTGAATTCGAGGCCGACGTGCTCGAGCAGATCGCCAGGCTGCCGCGGATGGTGATCGTATTTCTGCTGGCCGCGTGCTGGGTCCTCCTGCCCTTCGATTTCGTACCCGATGCGATCCCGCTGGTAGGTGCCGTGGACGACGTGATCGTGATGACCCTGGCCGGCTGGCCGCTGGCCCGGCTGCTCGAACAGCGAATCGACCGCCGCCGCTACCGTTAACGTGGTGTCGATGAGTCCGCGAGGATGGCATCTAAGGCGAGCAGTCGGCCGACGCTGCGGAAAAACATCCGGCCACTGGCGACCGCCGGCGTGGCGCGGCACGGCTCGCCCAGCGGTGTTCGTCCGAGTATCTCGAAGGCGTCGCCATCGGCGATCACCACCACTTCGCCCTCCGCTGAGACGTTGATCACAGTTCCCCCTACTACGATCGGCGACGCTGAAAAAACGCCCCCCACGCGGCCACGCCAGAGCACCGCTCCGTCGGCGGCCTTGACGCAGGTCACCACACCGCGATCACCCCAAAGATAGAGCCGTTCTCCGGAACAGATCGGTGTGGGCACGTAGGGGGCGACACTGCGGTCGAGCTGGTAGACGATCTCGGGCTCGACAGGAGGTCGGTCTGCAACGCCATCCGGCCGATCACCAGAAATCTCGGTGGGCAACTTCACCGCCACGAGGGTGTTGTCACCGCCCCCCTCGCCGCACGTGCAGAGCACGTTCGATCCGGCCACCACCGGCGACGATACCGTCCGCTTTGGGAAACATTTCCGCTCCCAGAGCACCAGGCCCGTGGCCGGGTCAACGCCCGTCAGACCGTGCGCCATGCTCGCCAGCACGACGACCGCCCGACCGTCTTGCGTTGCCCCCGCTGGCTCGATCACCAGCGGCGTGGAGTAGGTCGTTTTCGCGGTCTCCCGCGGCAGCCGCCACAGCTCCCGGCCGGTCTTCGTATCGAGGGCCACGACGGCGCTCGGGCCGTCTGGTTGCACCGGGATGATCAGGCGATCACGCCAGACCGTCGCGGAGGCACCGAAGCCGTGCTCACTTGGATAGGGACCGAGATCGACATGCCAGAGCAACTGGCCCTCGTGGGAAAACGCCTCGGCCCGCAGCTGTTCCTGCGTCGCCCAGAGCCAGTAGAGGCCCACCTCGTCGACGGCCACCGAGCCGGAAGCAGAACTATTCTGCACGTGATGGGGCTCGATCGGACCAGAAATCTCCCGTTGCCAGAGCAACCGTCCGTCGCGTGCTGCATGGCAGGTCACAAACCGCTTGTGCGAAGTCTCGTCGGCGCTGGCTGTGTAGATCCGGTCTCGCCACACAACGGGCGAGGCGTGCCCTTGGCCGGGCAGGCTCGCCGTCCAGGCCCAGTCCTGCTCGGTCCACTGGTGCGGAAACCGCTGCGATCCTCCGGCACCGGCCCCCGCCTGCCCACGCCACCGCGGCCAATCGGCCGGGCCGGTCACCTCGGTGTCGGCCGCGGAAGCCACGGTCAACACCAGAGCCGACAGGGCAATACCCCAGTGCAGACAACGGCGGCAGAATGGCAGCGTCATGGGCCCGAGTATGGCATCTTGCCGTCTATCAAGGCTATTTCTGCCGATTCCAAGCCCCTGGACACAATGCCCAAGGGATGGCAATCAACGCCGGATAGCCCGTCTGGGCCGTTTTTGGGGTGTATGCTTGAGGGGATGGTCGTCCAGACGGCGACCGTTGCCATCCCGCTGCCAGGCCCGGCATCGGATACGCCACCGCGAGGACGGTCGGGGATGAGTGATAACCGCGAATTCATCGAGGAATTTCTCGTCGAATCGGGCGAGGGCCTCGATCAACTCGACCGCGACCTGATCGCGCTCGAGGAACGCCCCGACGATCCCCAGCGACTGGCGAGCATTTTTCGCGCTGTCCACACGATCAAGGGCAACAGCGGCTTCTTCGGCTTCTCCAAGCTCGGTGCCCTGACGCACAGTGGCGAGCACCTGCTCGGCAAGCTCCGGGATGGCAAGATCCGGCTCGACGATCGAGTCTCGGGCCCGCTCTACTCCATGATCGATGCGGTACGGTCAATTCTTCAGGCGATCGAGCAGACCGGTGTCGAGGGCGAGAACGATTTCCGGGAGCTCTCCCAGACCCTCACCGCGGTGGCGACTCAGGATGTCGGCAACCAGGATGTCGCCGAGTCGGAACCGGCGGCGGCCTCGGTCGTTTCAGATTCAGTCCCTGCGTCGGCCATGCCCCCCGCCCAGCAGCCGCAGCCGCTGCCCCCAACTGCTGTCGCCCCAACGGTCAGCGTCACGCCGTCGGTTGTGCCGACGCCCGTTCCACCACCCTCGGTGGCGACACCGCCCGCGACGCCCAAGCCGGCCGTGGCGTCGCCGAAGCCTGTTGCTTCGACACCATCATCCGAGACGTCCATCCGCGTCGATGTCGGCCTGCTCGCCTCAATTCTCGATCTCGTGGGCGAGC
>CANETO010000165.1 GCA_947440895.1 Planctomycetaceae bacterium
CGCCGCGATCGGCGTGCAGTATTTTAGGCAGGTGGTCATCACCTGATCGATGCGGAGTCGCGGCAGCGTCCACCGCACCCACATCATCAGCAGCACTCCCAGCGTGGACTTCAGGATCAGATTGCCGCAGCCCAACAGTCTGACGAAATAGTTGGCCGTGTCGCCGGTTCCCTCGCTCAGTCCGAGGAGCGTGGCAACGGGAATCGGCCCGTTCCAGCCCCCCATGAAAAGAACGGCGGCCAGAGCGCTGACCAGAAACATCGAGCCGTACTCGGCCATAAAAAAGAAACTCCATCGCAGGCCGGAATACTCGGTGTGAAAACCGGCGACGAGTTCGCTCTCGGCCTCTGCCAGATCAAATGGAGCACGGTTCACGCTGGCCACGGCACAGGTGACATAGACCCAGAAGATCACGAACGTGAACGGGTCGTGAAACAGATACCAATTCGAGAGCCAGCCAGACTGCTTCTCGGCGATCGTCACAAGATCCATGCTTCCCGACAGCATGACCGGCACGACCACACACATGCCCAGCGGCACCTCGTAGCTGACGACCTGGGCTGCTTCCCTCATCGCCCCAAACAAAGACCACTTCGAGGCCGATGCGTAGCCGGCGAGAATGACCCCGAAGACCTCAAGCCCAAGCACGGCCACCACGAAAAAGACGCCCACATTGAGCCGCTGGCCCACGAAGTCAAAGGCAAAAGGCAGAGCGATGAACGCACAGAACGAGGCACAGAAACTGACGTACGGAGCGAGCTTGAACAGCATCCCATCGGCCCCTTCGGGCATCAGGTCTTCCTTGGCAAGAAGCTTGATGCCGTCGGCGAGGGACTGGAGCCAGCCGAACCGGCCACCCGTCCGAGTGGGACCGAGCCTGTCCTGAATCCGAGCGGCGATCTTTCGCTCAGCCCAGATGAACACGAGTGCCCCGCCCGCGATCACGTTGAGGATCAGCGCGGCGGCGACGGAGGCCGTGATTGCCCAAGCCAACCACTCGGGCAGGCCGACCGTGTTGATCAGAAAATCAGCCATCGGTACTGAATGTCAGGCCAGGTTTCGGAGAGGGGCGCCGGACGGGTGAAAACACCGTCAAAACGACGAATTTCACGGGCCAGAAAGACTTCGTGAAATTTCGCACGAAGTGTGCACCAAGTCGCTCGAATTCACAAGTACCATCGGGGGAAACCGGTCGAAAGTCCCATCACTCCAGTCGCTTCAACCTCTGACGAGCCGGGGGCGGTGGAAGCCGAAGCGAGTCGGGCTATCCTGCCCTCGAGTCGGAGGCTTGCACCGCCACCGGCGGCCCGATTCCGTTCTAACGGTCAATCTCGCCCATCACGATGTCGAGGCTCCCCACGATGGCCGGCACGTCGGCAATCAGGCAGCCGCGGCAGAGTTCGTGAGTGACCGCAAGGTTCGAGAAGGAGCTTGATCGTGCCCGCACCCGCCACGGAATGGCGGAGCCATCGCTGATGAGATAAAAGCCCATCTGCCCCTTCGGGCACTCGGTTTCGAGATAGGCATCGCCGGCCGGGATCTTTTCGGTCAGTTTGACCGGTTCACCGAGCGGTCCCTTGCAGGCGGCATAGCGGTCAATTGCCTGCCTGACGAGATCCATCGATTGCACCACCTCCAACATCCGCACGAAGAAGCGATGCCAGCAGTCACCGATCACGGCGTCGGATGGCACCGGCGGATACTGGTGATCCCGCGGATAATGGCCGTTTTTCATCACGGCAACCTCGAACGCGTAGCCGTCGTACATCGCAGTGTAGATGCTTTCGCCGTCCCGACGCATGTCCTGATCGACACCACTCCCCCGTAGCACCGGGCCCGAACAGCCGTATTCGATCGCCAACTCCGGCGACATCACGCCGATCGCGGCCGTCCGCTTCACGAAGATGGCGTTGGTGGTGAGCAACGCATGGTATTCCTTGATGACCGGCTCGAACTGATCGAGGAACTCCTCGCACTTCCGCAGCCAACCAGGTGGCAGATCCGCGGTCAGCCCTCCCACCGTGATGTAGCTGTAGGTGAGCCGCGCACCACACGCCTCCTCGAAGAGGTCGAGGATCTTTTCCCGTTCGCGGAAGGCGTAGAGAAACGGACTGAACGTGCCGAGATCGAGGCCGTAGGCGCCCATGCCAACAAGGTGGCTGGCGATCCGCCCCATCTCCGCAATCAGCACCCGGAGATGCCGGGCCCGCTCGCTCACCTGATAGTGCATCAGCTTCTCGACGGCCAAAGACCAGCCGAGGTTCATGTTCATGGCGGCGAGATAGTCCATCCGGTCGGTGTATGGAATCCACTGCCGGGCGGTCAGGTTCTCGCCAATCTTTTCCGCGCACCGGTGGAGGTAGCCGATGTGTGGCTCCACCTCGGAGACAATCTCGCCGTCAGTCCGCAGCACGAGCCGGAGCACGCCGTGCGTGCTGGGGTGCTGCGGCCCCATATTGACGAGCATTTCGTCGGTGCGGACGTCGAATTCGATGATCCGCGGGTCGTCGTCGATCAGCTGGGCCATGGTGGTGTGTTGATCCTTGTCGAGAACTGATGACGGTCGATCACGCGAATGCTAGCGGCCACGAATGCCGTGGTATTCCAAAGGCTGCTCGTAATCCTTGCGGAGAGGATGGCCTTCCCAATCCTCCGGGCAGAGGATCCGCCGCAGGTCGGGATGGCCAGTGAACCAAACGCCCGAGAGGTCGTAAACCTCGCGCTCGTGCCAGTTGGCACCACGCCAGACGCCCGCCACGCTGCCCACTTCGGGAAGTTGCCCAGGCACATCCCCCTTCCACCGCGGCAGCTTCACTTTCAGCACGATGCTGACACGCGATGCGGTGCTCCAGAGGTGGTAGACGAGTTCCGTATGGGGCTGCCAGGTTGCCTTGGCCGCCTTTTTGGGGTCGGGCTCGAACCAATCGACCGCGGTGATGCACTCGATGGAGTCAAACCGCACCTGGCTCTTTTCCCGCAGCCAACGACAGACATCGACCAACCGCGACGGCTCGATCTCGATCCAGGGATCGAGTGCGTCGAGGCGACTGCCGCTCACGGCTCCGGGCAGTGCCGCCTCCAACTGTTCCAGGAATCCTGGACCTCTCATGACAGACCTCTCATGGCAGACCTCTCGTGACGGAATGTCGTTGCGTTCGCTGTATGAAGTTCGAAGAGACGGCCTGCACGTGGCAGTGGGCGGTCGCCAGAACTTGATCCACTACCGGCAGGGGCAGTGGCTCGCCCGTTATCCGCCCGTTCCTCGCTCGCTCGTACCTGATTTTTGTCCGGCGGCCACCTGCGAGGATACCGCGCGCACCCAGTCGAGATCGCCGCGGTACCAGACATAGGCAAACCCGACCAACAGCACCGCGAAGAATGCCGCCATGTCGACCGCAGCCGTCCGGGAGAGCAGCGTGCCGGCGTGCGTGACGGCCTCGGCAGGCCCACCCGACCAATCTGGAAAGACAGGAACGGCCGGATTCTCAACACCAAACTCCCTGATCAGCCCGGCAGCTGCCGGAGTCAGCGTCTGGCCATCAGACTGCACGGTCACCAGGGACGGGTCGGAGAGTTGCACAGCCTTCCCAAACACGGTGGCCCAAGGGAAGAAGAGGGCAACCTCCACGTCGAAAATGATGAACAGCAGAGCGACCACATAAAACCGCAGGTCAAACTGCACAAAACTCGACCCGATCGTGGGCTCGCCGCACTCATAGACCTCGAGCTTTTCGGCATTGGGAACCCGAGGACGCACCAGCCAGCCGACCAACAAATTGACGAAGAGAAACGCCGCCCCGAGGGCGACGAACAGGGCGACATAGCCGGCAATCAGAACGGGATGCATCGGAAATCACTCAGCTGGGGAACGGATTGGGCCGCTCACTGGTTGGGCCCACCGTGGACCGGGTCAACGATCACCTTGGAGGCCGCCACAGCGGTTGGATTGAGCGTGGAACGTCCCCAGGCAACTTCGACCGGAAGGCGGGCAAAATCGACGATCGTGCCGTCGCGGCTGTAGCAACTCAGGTCGAGCGTTGATCCCATGAAGATGCAGTCCACTGGGCACGGCTCCACACAGAGTGCACAGAACATGCACTTCGAATAGTCGATTGTGAAGCCGCTGACCCGAAAGCCCTTGCCACCACTGACCCGCTCCTTACCGATGTAGATGCAATCGACAGGGCAGGCTTTGGAGCACTGGTCGCAGGCGATGCACGTCGTGAGATCGTAGCGATGAAAGCCGCGATAACGGGCCGCGACGGGTGCGGGCAATTCCGGATACTCAAAGTGCTCGGTGAACGTACGCCGATTTTGGTCGTACGTGCTGCTAAAGACCCGCAGGGTCACCAGCATGCCTTCCACCACGGTCCGCACGGCCGTGAACAGGTTTCGGAACCATTCTCGCATGGCACTTCCAGTCGACGGTGCATCCGGAACGAGGCTGCCCAGCGGCGACACCCGCAAGAAGCATCCTGCGTTTCACCGAGCCGCGCTGCGTCGCGTGAGAGTATAGAGACCGCCTCAGCACCAACAAGCGGCGGTCCTGTTTTCTGCGTTCCCGGAGGGTTTGCACAGACCGAACACGGCCCTCACCACTTCCCGCTGTCTGGCTCCGGGCCGTGGAAGCCGCCGCCTCGGGCTACAAACCGATACCGACTGTCCGCTCCCACCACCCCCCATACCAGGGATTCGGCTTCACTCAAAATCGTGCGATACACAGCCATTCCCCTCAAATACCAGCGCCGTTGGCCTGGGAATTGCTTGACCACGCCGCACAACCATCTATATTTAAGGCGTTGGAGTCACCCCCGCTTCCCTGTCTTCGCCACGACGGCGAATGGTGACGCGGATCGACGGGCTTTCTCCGCAGACCACCAAGGAAGGTTTTTATGTTGGTCCTGTCACGGAAAAAAGACGAGAGCATCGTCATCAATAACGACATCACGATCGTGGTGGTCGAAATCCGTGGCGACAAGGTGCGGCTTGGCGTTGAGGCACCGAAAGAGGTGCCTGTTCACAGGCAGGAAGTCTTCGAGGCCATCGCCCGAGGCGAGACGGTCGCGGAATCCGTCGATACCGATTCCAGCAAAAGAACCTCTTCAGATGAGCCCGTCGCCCGCGATCAGCCGCGTTCCAACTGATTCTCCGGCAGGCTTTCCTCGGCTCGCTCTCTTTCTTTGCCGTGCTCTCCGGGTTTCCGCGGCGGCGTGTGTCGGGCACGTGCGTGCTGATGCGTCGCCGCAGAGGCAGCGATCGCAACTGAAAATCCCCGCATGCGTACGGCCTCAGAATTTGGCTGACAGGAGAGGCTGTTCGAACGGCCAGTTCGCGGTATGCTGGGAGCACGTGCGGCCCTGTCGTCTAGGGGCCTAGGACACTGGCCTTTCACGCCGGTAACACGGGTTCGAATCCCGTCAGGGTCATTTGCTCGGTTTCTCACTCCGCACGTCACCACTC
>CANETO010000166.1 GCA_947440895.1 Planctomycetaceae bacterium
TGTGAAACGCACCGGCCACCTCGAGCCGCACGCACTTCATCGCGCCGGCGGCCGTGGCGGCCTCTTCCAACCGGTGGCAGGCCGCGCCGGAACCCGACACCACCACGTTGCCGGGACAGAGCACATTGGCCACTTCCAGCACGTCGCCGCTGCGGCACTCGTCGCACAGGCTCGCCACGCGGTCGCGGTCCATGCCCAGCACGGCGACCATGCCGCCGGCAGTAGCGCCATCCACCCCGCGCTGGCCTGCACATTTCTGCATAGCTCGCCCACGAACATCGACCAGCCGTACGGCACTGTCGAAATCGATCGCCCCGGCAAACACCAGAGCCGTGTACTCACCGAGCGAGAGTCCAGCCGTGATCGAGGCTCGGTTCACGAGACCAGGATCGCGGGCCGTGAGCACCTCCAATGCCGCGAGGCTCGTCACCAGAATCGCTGGCTGGCTGACCGACGTGGCATTCAGCTTCTCAGCCGGTCCTTGGCGGCAGATGGCCGCCAGGTCATAGCCCAGAATCGCGGAAGCACGCGTGAACAATTCCGCAGCCGGCGGATGACCGTCGCACCACTCACCAAGCATGCCGACAGCTTGGGATCCCTGACCAGGAAACAAGAGCGCTGATGGGCCCGTCGCCGCCGCGGTGGAAGCCATTTTCGCAGCAGCCTCCGCGACGCCACCTGCGGTTGCGGCCACGCTTCCAGGGGTCACCGCTGCCAAAGGGATCATCCCTCCGTCTTGATGACGGCCCGTCCCATGTAGTGGCCACACGTTCCGCAGATACGGTGCGTGGGCACGGCCTTGCCGCAGGTCGCGCAGAACGTCAGTTGGCGGGGCGTGAGGAAGTCGTGGGCCCGCCGGGAACGGGTTTTCTGATTCGATTGACGTCGCTTAGGAACGGCCATGGAACTTACCTGAACAAGGACCTACGGGTCTGAAGGGTGAAACCGCGTACTCTACTCAATGACGCTCCTCCCGGTCAATCGCCGCGGAAAAGCGGATAAACCCCGGGAAACCGACCTCTAAAACAGGCGTCCCTGCTGGCCGATCTTCGGCATGGCCCCCAGATGTTCCTCTCCCCTCGGCGTCAGCCGCCGGCCACGGGGAGTGCGGACCACCAGTTCGCAACGCAGCAGAAAGGGCTCGACGTCGTCTTCCAGCGTGTCGGTGGCCGAACTCATCGTGTGGGCAATCGCCTCAATGCCAACCGGCCCGCCCGCGAACACCCGCTGGATCGTCTCCAGATAGCGGCGATCGAAACCGTCCAGCCCGAGTTCGTCGATGCCCTGCATCTCGAGTGCCGTGCGGGCAATCTCCACGTCGATGCGGCTCTCGGCCCGGCTCGTGGAAAAATCGCGGATCCAGCGGAGTCGATTGTTCGCTAGGCGGGGCGTACCGCGACTGCGCTGGGCGATTTCATCGGCAGTGGCGTCGTCCATCGCCATCGAGAGTTTTGCGGCCGACCGTCGCACGATCTCGGCGAGGTCCTCCTGCGAGTAGAAATCGAGGTGTTCCCGCATCACGAACCGGTCGCGGAGCGGCGCCGAGAGCAGGCCGGGCCGCGTCGTCGCCCCCACGAGGGTGAACGGCCGGAGCGGCATGTTGATCGTGCGAGCCGAGACGCCGTCGCCGAGGGTGATGTCGATCCGAAAATCCTCCATCGCCGGATAGAGAAATTCCTCCACCGCGATCGGCAGACGGTGGATCTCGTCGATAAAGAGCACTGAGCCTTCCGCGGCATTGGTGAGGTAGGGGAGCAGGTCCTTCGGCGCGGCCAAGGAAGCGCCGCTGGCGATCTGGAGCGTGGTGCCCAACTCCCTGGGGATGCAGGTGGCAAACGTCGTCTTGCCGAGGCCCGGCGGGCCGTCGAGGAGAATATGGCCGAGGGTTTCGCTGCGTTTTCGCGAGGCATCGACGGCAATGGAGAGCCGCTCGAACACGGCCCGCTGCCCAACCATCTCGCTAAACCGCTGCGGCCGCAGGGCGCGATCTTCCTGCGGGGCATCGTCGACGGCCTGAACCGTGGGCTGGCGGAAGCTTTCCATGAGATGTCTCCTGCGGATAGCGTAAACGATTCCACGAAAAACGGGGCGTTTATGAGTCCTGATCTCGGCGACGATGCACCGGTCAGGCTCCCCGAACACGCTGCGCTCGCGGGACGGCTCGGCGGCTGCCTTGGGGATGATGGTGAGCCCCGTCCGCCGAGGCGTCCTATTGCTCGCTCCGGTGTCCGGGGAGCCTGACCTCGTCCAACGTCCATCCCATCCTGCCATCTTGTAACCCGCGAGGGGTTGCCCCTGCCGTGGAGCCGGCCTTGCTGACAAGCGCAGCCATGGATGGCGAAGCGCGGTCAGCATGGAGTGAGCGAAGGACAGGATGTCCGTAGCGAACGTCCGGCGACATGGCAGGGGCAACCCCGGCCCATGCGAAAAACGGTTGCGCCGCCTTCGCTACCTTCCGCGGTGCATTTGGCGGTAGATGGCCTCGAGGGCTTCCTGGACGTCCTTGAACTTCTTCTTGCCTTCGCGGAGGCCGTCCACGAGCCGACGGGCCTCGGTTTCGGAGTGGCCCAGCGACCGCAGCACCTCGAAGGTTTCAGCCAGAACATCGGATCCGGGGCTGGCCTGATCGGGCGCCTCGCGGGCCACGAGCAGGGCGAATTTGGGCATCCGCCGCCGCAGTTTGGCGATCATCCGTTCGGCGGTGGCCGCACCGATGCCGGGCAGTGTGGAGAGCAGGGCGGCGTCCTGCTCCTCGATGGCCGTGGCGATCTCGCCCACCGGCCGAACGATGGCACGAAGCGCCTTCCTCACACCGACACCGTCGACCTCGCAGATCAGCTCGAAAAACTCCCGCTCCACCTCGCTCAGAAAGCCGACCAGCCGCGGCACCATGTTGCCCCGCGTCGGATTGCCCTCGAGGAATTCCAGCGTGTGGAGCGTGACCGTCTGGCCGAGTTTCTGCTGCAGTCCACGGCGGACCAGTTCCGGTACGAGCACCTCGTGCACGGCGTGGCCCAGTAACACTTCGACTCCAGAGGGCTCCACCCGCTCAAGCACTCCGGAAACCCGTTTGATCATGGCGCTCTCCCGATCCTGGTATTCGTGGTCGTCATGGCCGTCATGGTCGGCTGCTCCCGATGCGGTCCACGAGGGTGCCCGCATGGAGCGGTCGTAGGCGAAGGTGAAAATCCGCCAGGGCGATGGCCAGGGCATCGGCGGCGTCGGCTGGCTCTGGCCTGCTGACGAGCCCCAGCTCGCGTTGCACGGCCATTTGCATCTGTTCTTTGCCGGCGTGGCCGTTGCCGGTGAGCGTGCTCTTCACCCGATTGGGCAGGTAGTGGTGCACGGCCAGCCCCGCTTGGGCTGCAGCCAGACAGATCACGCCCCGGGCGTGCCCCATCAGGATGGCGGTCTTGGGAAACCGGGCGTGCACGAAGATCTGCTCGATCGCCATCGCGCCAGGCCTGAAGGCCTCGAGCACCTCTCGAACCCCTGCATGGATCTCCGCCAGCCGGGTCTCGAGCGATTCGCTCCGGGAGCGGACGGTGCCGGCTTCCAGCAGTCGCACGGAGGCCCCCGACCACTCCACGACTCCGTAGCCGGTGGTGTTCAAACCGGGGTCGAAGCCAACGATGCGTCGCGAAAAGGGCTGCGATTCCATGGGGAAGAGCCTACAGACCGCCCCCCAAACCTGACAGGGCGATCTCTCGACGCGACCAGCCGCTTCCGGCGACAGTCCCGCTGGCGGCATGTGCCGCAGAATCAAATACACCCCGCTGGGCTCGAACCAGCAACCTTCGGTTCCGTAGACCGATGCTCTATCCAATTGAGCTAGGGGTGCCCGACTGCCTCGAAGAATACACGGTTCTCCGCGCAACACCAAGATTAGCCCGTCGGCACGGGCAGATTCGCCCACGACTGGCGGACGAGCCCAGTGTCCGACCGGTGGTCAACCGGGCTCCTTCACCACCAGAAACCCTTCCTTATCGACGTCAAAGGCGGTGCCGAGCAGACAGGCCGTGGGCCGGTCGACGCCGGCTTTCCCTGGGACACGTCCTTTCTGTGACGGCAGCGTGGCCCCGATCACGAGCGTGCGAGTCTCGCCGGTGGCAATCCCCTGATCGACGAGCGATGGCAGTCCCAGGCGATCACGAAAGGCCGCCTCCGGCCAGACGACGACGCCATTGACGACGCGGCCCACCGTGTCCGCCTTCAGCGTCACCTCATGATCCGCGGTCGCCCGCGACGGCGGGGAATTCATCGCCACGAGCCCCCCCACCTCCCGCGGCGCAAAGGCGACGACCGGTTCGATGCCAAACACCTCCAGAAACCGCGATGAGGCCGCGCGGGCCCGCGGCAGATCGGCGACGGCTTCGATCGGCATCACGACCACCTCGAGCGAGGCTTTCATCCGTTCGAGACCGTCACCGGCTGCGATCTGTTCGTCCGCAAGGCCAAGCACCTGCTCGACGCGGGCCAGCCAGATCGTGATTCCCTCCCGCAGGATCGTCTCGCCGAGCATGCGGGCAGACAGCGTCGCATCGGCCACGGTGCCACGGATGCCCAACAGCGCGCCGCCATGGAGCCCGAGCGAATCATGGAGTGGATCGCCGCTGGCCAACGATGCGAGCAGCCGGTCTTGGCGGCGCACCAGACAGCAGCCGTCGAATGCCTCCGCGGTGGCGCCGGCTGCGACGCGGTCGGCCGGCCCTGAGGCCAACATCCTGTTTCGGACCGCCGTCGCAGTGAGTTCCTGGAGCGCGAGCCGAGCCTCGTGGCTGGGCGTGCCGATCGGCAGGGGAGTGCCATAGGTGAGTGTCAGTGGCCGGCGGAAGACTCGTGGCCACGTCGTGAAATATCTGCCCTCGGAGAATGACAGCGGGCTGCCCCACATGCCGTCGATATGCAGCGGCACGATCGGCGCCTCGACCCGCTCCAGAATCCATTCAAGGCCGCGTTTGAAGCCCAGTATCTGCCCCGTCCGCGAGATGCCCCCCTCGGAGAAGATGCCGATCACATCACCGGTAGCGAGTCCCGACTGGATTGCCTTGAGCGCCTGCCCCATCGATTTGGGCTTCGGATCGAAGAGGATGAACCGCCACTGGTCGGAGAGCATCCGCAGGAATTTCCCACGGATATTTGGGGCATAGACGACCATCCGGATCAGCCGCGGGCTCGAGAGCACGACGATGAAACCGTCGAGCCACGAGAGATGATTGGCGACCACCACGGCCGGCCCGCTGGCGGGCAGCCGTTCGGCATGGGCCACGCGAAAGCGATGCGTGGCATGCACGATTGACGCCACGAAGATCCGTAGCGATGCCCGCGGTGCCGCATAGATTGCCGCGCCGGCGGCCGCGGCGGCCAGCAGGCCAAACAGCCCGAAGATGCTCTGGGCGGAGAGGAGCGGGGCAGCGACCTCGGTCGCGACGGCGTTGCCCGCTTCCCCCCAA
>CANETO010000167.1 GCA_947440895.1 Planctomycetaceae bacterium
ACTTCGGGTGGATGTCGACGAACTTGCGGCAGCGGTGGAGCGTGCGGACGTCCTCCTCGATCGCCTGGGCATCAAAGATCTGGCCGGCGCGGGTGACGAGTTTGGGAAGTTTCGAGACGTCCGTGGCATGGTTTCCTTCGATCCGCACCTCGACGATGCGGTTGGCCTCGTCGACGGCGGCAGCCGCGGGCGGCTCCGGCTGCGGCAGCGGCGTGATGCCGCCCGGAACCTGGGGCTGCTGCCCGTGGGCAACTGCCACCCACAGCCAGGCAACAGCACAGGCCGCAGGCAGCACGCCCATGGACAGCCTGCAATCGATGCGCCGCACGAGTGCGGGCGGCAGCGGGAACGTCGGTTTCAGGCTCGTGCGAGAGAGCATCTAAGGTGCCGATGAGGAAAGGGGCGGCAGCGGGTCGGGGAGGAATACCGCAGTCCCGGACTGCGTCACAAGCCGAAAAGTGTCCTGCGATCTGCTGGAACGGGGATTCCCGGCCACTTTTTTGCCTGGCTGCGGCGGCAGCGATCTTCAGCGGCTCGCCCGTCCTGCCCAGACGCCGATGCTTGACTACGCCGGGTAAATTCCGGTATTTTTCCATGTTTCCGTTCTGTTTCTGCGTTTCTCCCGCGAGCACGGCTCGCTGGGTGCATGGCAATCACCGACGTCGGGCCCTGCCCATGCCCATGCCCATGCCGCCCTTGGTCATTGATCTGCGCCGCTCTGAAGATGCCCGCGATGTCGTGCATCGTGCCGTTCAGTCATTGGCTGAGGGCAGAGCGGTCGCGTTCCCCACCGAGACCGACTACGTGGTCGCCGTCAGCGCCCGGCACGAAGCAGCGGCCGAGAGGCTCTCCTGCCTCGCCCCGCAGATGCCTGGGGAACCCCGGCTCTCGCTGGCTCTCAAAAGTGCCGACGAGGCCCTCGATTGGGCGCCAGGGCTCAGTCCGCTGGGCCAACGACTGTCACGGCGGTGCTGGCCCGGACCTGTGACGATCATTGTCGGTGATGATCATCCCGACAGCCTCGTGCACCGGCTTCCTCCCGGTGTGCGGCAACTGATCGTCGGTTCCGGCCGACTCCGGCTGCGGGTCCCGGGCCATCCAATGCTCGCCGACTGCATGCGGATGCTGGCCGGCCCGGTCGTGCTGGCGGAGCCCGTCGGAGCGTCCCATGCCCCCCTCGTGACGGCAGCCGAGATCGTCGAGCGGTGCGAGGCAGTGGGGGCGGCGGTGGGGCTGGTGATCGATGATGGCCGCGCCCGGTATGCCCAGCCGGCCTCGACGATCGAGGTCGAGGCGTCCGGCTTCCGCCTGGCCCACCCTGGCATCGTCTCTGAAGAAACGCTCCGCCGCCTTTCCAGCCTGATGGTGCTCTTCGTCTGCACTGGCAACACCTGCCGGAGTCCGATGGCCGAGACACTGTTCCGAGAACTGGTCGCCCAGCGGCTTGGCTGCCGGGAGGACGAGATTGAACAGCGCGGCGTGGTGGTGGCCAGCGCTGGAATCGCGGCCTGGGGGGGTGGCAAGGCGAGCACAGGCGCTCTGGAGGCGATGCGGGAGCGGGGAGCCGACCTGTCGGGCCACGAGAGCCAGCCGCTCACCGAAAATCTGGCCCGCCAGGCCGACATTATCTGGACCATGACGGCATCGCACCGGGCCACCATTCTGGCCCAATTTCCCGAGGTCGGCGGCCGCGTCGCGATGCTTTCCCCGGACCGCCACGACGTCATCGACCCCATCGGCGGCACGCTGACCACCTACCGGAAATGTGCGGAGCAAATCCGCGAGCATTTGGCCAGTAGACTCGATACACTCGGTCTTCAACTGTTCAGCGGCACGTGAGCCGAGAACGAGACTGGCCGTGCTGACGGGCTCGGTCAGGTGGGCTCGATCAGGTATCGATTTTTCCGGGATCGATTTTGTCAGGGAGTTTTTCATGCGGATTGCCATCGGCAGCGACCATCGTGGTGTGGCGGCAAAGATACGGCTCATGGGGCTGCTGGAGCGCATGGGCAACGAGGTGATCGACTGTGGCTGCGACAGCGACGAGGCCGTTGACTATCCCGACATCGCCGCTGATGTCGCCAGGCGGGTGAGCCATGGCACGGTCGATCGCGGCATCCTGCTCTGCTGCACCGGCGTGGGGATGGCGATCGCCGCCAACAAACTACCGGGTGTCCGCGCGGCAACCTGCCACGACGAGGTCACGGCTGAAATGAGCCGCCGCCACAACGACCTCAACGTCCTCTGTCTCTCGGCCGAGATGATCGGGCCCGAGGTCCAGGACAAGCTGATCCGTACCTGGCTGGAGACTCCGTTCGAGGGGGGCCGCCACGCTCGTCGGGTCGCCAAAATCGCGGCTCTGGAATGCGAGTGCGAGGACGCCGACAAGACGTCCTGAACCGAGCCGACGGCCCCGGCAGGATGCCCCGTTTCGCGGAACTACGAAAAGTGATCGTGTCGTAGCGGTCATGCGGCCCGGGGGCCTGAAAACCGGGTATGAAACGTCTGAAAATTGATTGAACCGCACGGAGGCGTTGGTATCGTCGAACTTCAGATCGGGTCCGATCCGGCATGTGCCGGTGGCCCGCATCACGGCCCCTTTAGGGAATTCGCACGGCATGCCTCTCGCACACCATCCCGAACCGGACGAAGTCGAATGCCTTCTGCGTAACTGCGAACTACGCAACGAGATCGAGCCTTACCTGGACGAATCGATCTGGGAGATCGACTTCCGCGTCCTGCCGACGGCCGTTGAAAACCGTTTTCTGGAATCGATGCTGGCCTGGGAGCGGGCGCCGCTCGTGCCGATCGCCCGCTGGTTTGAGCCCGTGCTGGCGTTGCAACCGGCCTGTACGCTCGATGACGATCAGGTGCGGGAACGCCTCTGGGAGACGATCGAGACGCTCTATTCCCAGCGGGTCGTGCTCGACTTCACCGACCACCTGTCCGACCGGGAACTCTACGCCCTCATCCGTCGCGACATCCTGCCGGCCACGGTCAAGCGGGTAGACCTGCCCGACAACTATTTCCACTGGGATTGCAGCACCACCGACGTGGAAGACGCAACAGTCTGGCTGACCTACTACGCCAGCGACGAAGAGCGGGAGCAGTGGAGCCTCGAGGAGGGCCGCGATCCGCCTCCTCGGGCCGTGCCGCCCTATCCGCGGGCACTCCCCACCGCGCCGGTCTGATCTGCGATTCGGCAGACGGGAGGGCGGCTTTCCCGCAGGCGGTCGGCTGCCCTATGCTTTTCCAGGCAGGGCTTTTCCAGGCAGGCCACACCTCGCGGAGATGCATCATGAACGTCGGAACAGCGGGATTATCATGGCTGCGTTTCCTAGGTGCGTGCTTCGCCATGCTGGGCCCGATCCTTTCGTCCGCCCACGGGGCCGACGAGGAAGCGATCCGCGCTGCGGTGGGACGGGCTTCCGCCTACCTGATCAAACAGGGGCAGGCCGCTGACGGCAGCTTCTCGGGCCCAAACGGTCCGGCCATCACAGCACTGGCAGTGACGGCCCTGGTGAAAACAGGCACGCCGACAGATGCCCCAGTCGTCACGAATGGCGTCGACTATCTGCTGCGGTTTCAGCAGGCCGACGGCGGCATCCACCCCCCCGCCTCATTCGCTTCCAACTACGAGACATCGATCGCGCTGGTGGCGCTTGCCACCTGCAACCGGGACGGCCGCTACGACAACCAGATCAAGGCCGCACGGGCATTCGTTACGGGCCTGCAGTGGGATGACGGCGAGGGAAAGGGGGTAGACGATCCGGCCTATGGGGGTGCGGGATATGGCAAAAAGAACCGTCCGGATCTCTCCAACACATCGTTTCTGATCGAGGCCCTGCGGAGCGCGGGCACGAGCGCCGATGATCCGGCGATCCAACGAGCGCTGGTGTTCGTGTCGCGGACCCAGAATCTCGAGGGCCCGCACAACTCCCTGCCGTTTGCCGCCAAAAACCCGGACGGAGGCTTCTATTACACGCCTGCTAACGGCGGCGAGAGCTTTGCGGGCACGACGCCAGAGGGGGGCCTGCGGAGCTACGGATCGATGACCTACGCCGGGCTCAAGAGCATGATTTTTGCCGGGCTCACCAAGGACGATCCCCGCGTGAAGGCGGCAGTTGAGTGGCTGGCACAGCACTACACCTTCACCGAAAACCCTGGCATGGGTGACGCCGGTCTCTACTACTATTTCCAAACGGCGGCCAAGGCCCTCGACAGCCTGGGTGAGGACACATTCACCGATGTGTCTGGTGTCGTGCATGTCTGGCGGAGCGAATTGTCCGACGCGATTATCGCGAAGCAGCAGCCCGACGGCTCGTGGATGAACACGAACCCTCGCTGGATGGAAAGCGATCCGAACCTCGTCACCAGCTACACGCTGCTCGCCCTGGCCTCATGCCTCCCCAAGCCACCCGCGGCACGGTAGATCTTCGTTGATGGTTCTACTGGCGACTGGCTGCGATCCGGCGGAGGTCGGCCTCCGCCTGAGGAAAGTCGGTGATGATCCGTCCGAAATCGTTGGCGTCGAGCACCAGGAGATCACAGGGCGAGACCGCGCGGACGGTGGCACTGCGGGGCTGCTGCAACAAGAGTGCCATCTCGCCGAAACACTCTCCCGCCTTGATCATTCCCAGTCGGTCACCAGCCGCCCCCACTGCCTCCAACTCACCGCGGCAGACGACGTAGAGATCCCCGCGCCGTTCCCCCTGCTCGACGATCGTCGCCCCCGCCTCCACCGCGAGCGGTCGAAACGCCAGCATCAGCGTGTTGAGCAAGAGGGCGGGGGCGTCGGCGAAGAACTCGCTCCGCGTGAGCACCTCGCGGCTCAGGCACTCGTGCCATCCTCGGCCATCCCGCTCCAGCAGACTGGTGGCCGCACGTGGCCCCCACGTGCCCGCTGGATAGTTGGGGAACTCGGTGGCTGGCGTTCCGGCCCACGTATCGAGCACCGGTTGCATGATTCGCCAGGATGCCTCCACGAAATCGGTCCTTGAGAAGAGTGTCGGGTCGCCGTTGAGCGCGCCATAGAGGAGCACTTCGTAGCCCGTGCCCCGGGAGGCTTCGAACGTTTCAGCGTAGTCGAATCGCATCCCCGCCCGCTGGAACTGGAACGCCGGACCGGGCCGCTTGGCCTGCATGCGGATTTCAACGCCCTGGAACGGCTGGATGTGGAAAATCAGCACATTCGGTTCGCCCTCGCCTTTGAACTGCACGACGATCTCGGTGCCCCGCTTCCAGAGCGACTTGCCGCTCCGCAGGTAGACCGGCATGCCGGCCCACCGCTCGTTATCGAGGTGCAGCTTGATGGCGGCGAACGTCGGCGTGTTCGACTGCGGATCGACGTGGGGCTCCTCGCGGTAGCCAACCGATGGGGTGCCGTCCGCCTTGACGCCAGCACCATACTGGCCGCGAACACAGTCGCGGGCAACATCACCGGG
>CANETO010000168.1 GCA_947440895.1 Planctomycetaceae bacterium
ACAGCGTGGGTGCAGATGGGGGTGCCATGGCCCGGTGGCGACAGTGCCACACCGGCCGCGGAAAAGAAAGGAGAAACACCTTACGACTGGGATAAATTCCGCCGGGAGCACTGGGCGTTCAAGCCGATCGTGAAGCCGGCCGTGCCGCCAGTCAGCGACGGCTCTTGGCCACACTCCGAGATTGACCGGTTTCTTCTCGCCTCACTTGAATCCGCTGGTCTGTCCCCCAACCCGCCGGCCGACCCCCGCCTGCTGATTCGGCGTGCGTATCTCGATCTGATCGGGCTGCCCCCTTCTCCGGAGCAGGTGGCGGCATACCTCGCCGACGATTCGCCCGACGCATTTGCAGAGGTGGTCGACGCGCTGTTGGCGTCCGAGCAATACGGCGAACGTTGGGCCCGCCACTGGCTCGACGTCGCCCGCTACAGCGATGTCCACGGCGGCTTTGAAGACCGGGCATTGCCCAACGCATGGCGCTATCGCGATTGGGTGGTGCGGGCTCTCAATGCGGACATGCCCTACGATCAGTTCATCACCCACCAGATCGCCGGCGACCTGCTCGATGGAAATCGCGAGCCTGCCGCCACCGGTCTCTTCGCTCTCGGTCCGACCTATATTTCGGATGGCGGTGATCCCGAAGCACAGGCACAGGCCGAAGCCGAAACGCTGGCCGATCGTGTCGACACATTCTCCCGTGGCCTCCTCGGCCTGACGGTCGCCTGCGCCCGCTGCCACGATCGCAAGTTCGACCCCATCACGGCGAAAGACTACTACGCCATCGCCGGCGTGTTTCGCAACACCCGCCGGGAGGACTTTCCCGCGGCTCCGCAGGCCGAGATCGATGCCTACACGGCGGGCCAGCAGGCGATCAAGGATCAGGAGAAGGTGATCAGTGACTGGCTCGCCGCGACCGCGTCGCGGCTGGGGATCGACCCGGGGAGGCTGGAGCAATCGCTCGATGACGAGTTGAAGGGAGAGATCGCTCAGTTGCGGGCCGAACTCGAGCAACGCAAGGCGACCGCGGCACCGATGTATGCCACGATACACGGGCTGACCGATGCCGGCAGCACCGACATGCCGGTGGCCCTACGCGGCGATCTTCGCAAGCCGGGAGAAATTGCGCCCCGCCGGTTTGTGGAAATCGTTGCGGGCGCGGATGCCACGCCCTACGCAATCGGCAGCGGCCGAATTGAACTGGCACGCTCTGTCGTTGCTCCGGACAACCCGCTCACCCCCCGAGTCATCGTCAACCGCGTCTGGGGCTGGCACTTCGGGCAAGGCTTGGTGCGAACGCCCAGCAACTTCGGCGTCCTCGGCGAACAGCCGACCCATCCGGAACTTCTCGACTGGCTCGCGGCTGAATTCGTCCAGCATGGCTGGTCGCTCAAGCGGCTCCACCGTCAGATTCTGCTGTCATCCGCCTGGCAGATGAGCAGTGGCTTTGATGAGGCGAAATTCACCCGGGATGGTGATAACAAACTCCTGTGGCGAATGAACCCCAGGAAACTCGACGTTGAGGCCTGGCGTGATTCGCTGCTGGCTGTTACCGGAGAGTTGGATGCCACCATCGGCGGCCCGCCCACCAATCAGATCTGGCAGAGCAGTCGCCGAACGCTCTACGTCAGCACCAGCCGCATGGGGGAGGTATTTCATGCCGATCATTTCCTGCGACTGTTCGATGCTCCCGCGGCTGTGTCCTCCGCGGAGCAGCGGGTTGTCAGCACCGTCCCGCAGCAGTATTTGTTCATGCTCAACAGTCCATTCATGATTGGCCGGTCGCAGGTGCTGGGCGACTGGATGCGCGGCCTGCCCGGAAACCTGCCGCAGACGCTTGAGCAAGCCTACCAGCGTCTCTACTCGCGACCGCCCGACCCCGCCGAAATCGATCTTGCCACCGAGTGGCTGGGCAGGGATCCATCGCCCGAGCGCTGGCACCAATACGCCCAGGTGTTGCTCAGCGCCCACGAACTCCTTCAACTCCAATAGGGCCCGGTGTCGTCATGAAATTCCTCCAGCACGAACACGCCTACCGGCTCGCAACACGGCAGTACAACCGCCGGGAGGCGCTCTCTCAAATGGGGGCCGGAATCGGTGCCATCGGTCTGGCCGTGATGGGTGGGGACACAGCCAGTGCGCGGGAACTCGGCTCTTCGCTGGCACCGAAGGTGCCGCACTTTGCCCCGCGGGCCAAGCGGCTGATCCAGCTCTTCATGCCGGGTGGTCCGTCGCAGGTGGATACCTTCGACTACAAGCCCTTGCTGGCCAAGCATGCCGGTGAACGCCCCATGAGCGTGGATCGGAAATCCCTGCGAAACACGAAAATGGGCCTGATGCCCTCGCCGTTCGGCTTCAAGCAGTATGGCCAGTGCGGCAAATGGGTGAGCGATATTTTTCCTGAGGTGGCCCGGTGCGTGGATGACATCAGCTTCATCCATTCGATGCATACCGACATCCCGGAACATGCGGGTGGCATCCTGATGGCCAATCTCGGTGCGCTCCAACCCAACCGCCCGAGTCTGGGCTCCTGGCTGACCTACGGGCTTGGCGCGGAGACGCAGAATCTGCCTGGCTTCGTGGCGATATCCCCACGGGCCCAGCCCCGTGGGAAGGGCGCGTGTTGGGGCAACGCCTTTCTGCCCGGTGCCTATGCCGGTGCCTATGTCAACATCCAGCACATGAAGCCCGATGCGATCATCGGCAACCTCAGAGGTGCCGGGCTGTCGCGGCAGGAACAGCGAGCGCAGCTGGATCTTCTGGAGAAAATCAACCAGATGCATCTCGGTCGTCTGGAGCAGGATCAGCATCTGGAGGCCAGCATTCAGGCAATGGAGATGGCGTTCCGCATGCAGTTCTCCGTGCCGGAAGTGTTCGATGTTTCGAAGGAGTCGGAACAGACCCTGAGGCTCTACGGCGATAGTGAGTTTGCCAAAGGCTGCCTGATCGCTCGGCGGCTGGTCGAGGAAGGCGTGCGTGTGGTGCAGTTGTCGCACAGTATCGACGACTACGACATCGCCTGGGATACCGGTCACGCCGACATCGCGAATGGCCACGCAGTCCTCGCCAAGGCCTGCGACCAGGGGATCGCGGCGTTGCTCACCGACCTCAAGGGCCGCGGGCTTCTGGACGAGACCCTCGTGGTCTGGGGCGGGGAATTCGGCCGCGCCCCCACTTCTGAAGGCGAAAAGGGCCGCGATCACGATCACTACGGCTACACGGTCTGGATGGCCGGAGGGGGCGTGAAGAAAGGGTATACCCACGGATCAACCGATGAATTCGGCCTCTCCGCCGTCGAGAAGCGGGTCCATGTCCACGACATGAATGCGACGATTCTGCACCTCATGGGGCTGGATCACGAAAAACTGACGTATCGCTTTTCAGGCAGAGACTATCGACTGACCGACGTGCATGGGCATGTCGTGCACGACGTCATCGCCTAGGATGAACTGACTCGGCTCGGCCCACGTACTTTTTTGTCTCAACGGAGGCTCCCCATGCGTCCCCCACTCCTCCACAGCCGGAAGCTGAACCGCGGTACGCTTGCGTTCGTTGTCATTGTTCTGGTGATGGAGAGTGGTGTGGCCCAATCAATCGCCGAGGAGAAGCCCATGGCTGAGCAGAACGGGAAGAAGCCGTGGATGTTTTCCGAGGCAAACCTGCCGGCTGGGTTCCCGCAGCCGGGGCCGATCGACGAGGTTGTCGTCAAGGACTACCCCGCGTATCGGCTTGCGAAGGTGGCGTCCTCTGGGAAAGAGAACGGGATGTTCATGCAGTTGTTTCGCCACATCGAGCGCAATGAAATTGCGATGACGGCACCGGTCGAGATGTCGTGGCATGCGGAGAATGGCAGGCTCGAGAAGACCCCCGAGACGATGGCGTTTCTCTATGCGTCTCCGACGATCGGCCGGGCCGGAGGCGACCCCAAGGACCCGCAGGTTGTCGTGGACGACATGCAACCGATCACGGTCGTGTCGATAGCCCTGCGTGGAGGCTATGACACATCGACCTTCGATCGTGGGTACAAGCAGCTGCAGGCGTGGCTGGCCGGGCACCCGGAGTGGGTTGCCACGGGTGAGCCGCGGACGATGGCGTACAACAGTCCGTTCGTGCCAGGGTTTGCGAAGGTCTCGGAAGTGCAGATCACGATCCGGCGTGCTGAGGCCGGAAAATAGACCAGACCTACGACAGGTCGATCACGTAGAGCGCAATTGCGGAGGTCATCAGCAGGGCCGCGGTCAATCGCCGCAGGAGGGTCGAGCGATCGACACGCTGCTCGAGTTCATGCCAGCCCAGGTGGGCCAGTGCTGCACCGAGCGCCACCGACATCACTCCCCGGGTCGACTGCAGGATGTTGCCAAACACCACACCCACCAGTCCGAAGCAGCAGTAGAGGCCCACCATCGAGAGGAGCCATGCCGCTGCATACTGGGCCGACGCCTGCCAGTCGGCACGCGTGTGCGGCCAGAGACCGATCGCCAGCGGTGTAAAGACCACCCCGCAGAGGCCATACGTGAGCGCCATGGCCAGGCCGCCGGCGTGCATTCGACTGATCGTGATTCCAGATGCCACGGCCCCGGCCTGGAGTCCGTCGATGAGTTGAACGATCCAGAGGTCGGAGATCGCGAAGCAGAGACAGCTCGAGAGCACGAGGCCGAATGCTCTCGCCGGCACCCCGCCCCCGCCCGCCTGGAGCAGCAGTGCCGCGACGACGCTGAGAGCCACGGCAAGCCACTGCCGCGCATCAAGGACATGCCCCAGCACGAAGGACACGATCGCGGCGAGCATCACGATCTTCAGGCCCAGGAGCGGCGCAATCCGCGACGCCTCCACTCGCTTCAGTGCGGCGAAGAGCGTGGATTGCCCGAGCAGGTAGAAGCCGACCGAGGCGGCGAGCGGGAGGATGAAGTCCGGCAGGCCGGGCGGTGCCGCCGGCCAGAGAGCCACGGTGATCGGGATGCAGACCGCCGCCATGAAGAGATGCGCGAGGGTGAGCAGACGCAGGGCCACCCCCTGCCGGCCGAGGGCCCGCTCTTGCATGCCGTGCTGCCGAGATACGAGATAGGAAATGGCGCTAAAAAACGCGGCCGCCAGTCCGGCGGCAACGCCCAGCCCCAGGCTTGCCGTGGACGGATCAGTCATTGGCTGTCGCTCACGGGGGGGCTTGGGAAGGGGTTCTCGTGACGGCGACTCCGCCGGCGTCGTTATGGATCGGCCACCCGGTAGGGTACCGCGGCGGCAGATGTCCGGAAGTCGGCACAACCGTCACGGTCGGCACGAAACGAGGGGGCCCGGCCTGCGAGCGTTCCTGCCGTGCCAGAAACCGGCTTGTAGAGTTTGAATGGATGCCGCGCGTTTGGAAGGAAAGGACTCCCAGATGGCCTTTGTCGATCGTTCGCTTGCCTCGTCCCCGCTGGCCGGGAGG
>CANETO010000169.1 GCA_947440895.1 Planctomycetaceae bacterium
GCCGATCCGCCGGCCAAAGCCCGCCCCACAGCTGCCATGAACTCCAGCACACCCGAGACGTTCAGGCCATGACACTCACGCCCGGCGTGTTCGAACTCGTCGCCCCCTATCAGCCGGCCGGCGACCAGCCGGCTGCCATCGACGCACTCGTCCGCGGCATCGACGAGGGGAGAAAATCACAGGTCTTGATGGGCGTGACCGGCTCCGGCAAGACCTTCACGATGGCCAACGTGATCGCGTCGGTCGGCCGACCAACGCTCGTGCTCTCCCACAATAAGACGCTGGCCGCCCAGCTCTATGCGGAATTTCGAGACTTCTTCCCCCACAACGCCGTCCACTACTTCGTCAGCTACTACGACTACTACCAGCCAGAGGCCTACATTCCGCAGCGGGACATCTTCATCGAGAAGGATGCCGCCATCAACAAGGAGATCGACCGGCTCCGGCTGGCGGCGACGAGCGCGCTGGTCAGTCGGCGGGACGTGATCGTGGTGGCCAGCGTGTCGTGCATCTATGGCTTGGGCTCCCCGGAAAGCTACCGGGCGATGGTCGTGCGGCTGGCCAGCGGCATGACGCTCTCACGCGACGCACTGCTCGGCAAGCTGGTGTCGATCCAGTACGAGCGCAACGATGTCGCGCTCGAGCGGGGGAAATTCCGGGTGCGGGGCGACACGGTCGACATCTGGCCCCCCTACGACGAGCTCGCCACCCGCGTGGAATTCTGGGGAGATTGCATCGAGTCGATCGCAATCACGCACCCGACCAGTGGCGAGATCGCCGCCAAGAAAGATGAAACCTATTTTTATCCCGCCCGTCACTTCGTGATGCCGGAGGACCGGATCCGCACGGCGGTCGGCGAGATCAAGCGGGAGCTCGAGGAGCGGCTCGAAGAGCTGAAATCGCAGGGCAAGCTCCTCGAAGCCCAACGGCTCTCAGCGCGGACACGGTTCGACATCGAGATGATGCTGGAGGCGGGCTTCTGCCCGGGCATCGAAAACTATTCGCGGCCACTGAGCGGTCGCCCTGCCGGGAGCACGCCCGAAACGCTATTCAACTACTTCCCGAAGGAGTTTCTCTTCTTCGTCGACGAATCCCATGTGACCGTGCCGCAGGTGCGGGGGATGTACGCGGGCGACCGGAGTCGGAAGCTGACGCTCGTCGATCACGGCTTTCGTCTGCCCTGCGCCCTCGACAACCGGCCATTGATGTTCGACGAATGGGAGCAGAAGCTCGACCAGACCGTCTACGTGTCGGCCACACCAGCCACATGGGAACTCGACCGCACTGGGGGTGAGGTGGTGGAGCAGGTGATCCGCCCCACCGGTCTCCTCGATCCGGTGATCGAGGTCGTGCCGGCGAAGCAGCAGGTGACGCACCTGCACGGGGAGATCGAGAAGACGGTGGCGGCTGGGCATCGCGTGCTGGTCACGGCGCTGACCAAGAAGCTGGCCGAGGATCTCTCGGCCTACTTCCAGGAACGCAAGGTCCGCTGCCGCTGGCTGCACAGCGAACTCGACGCCTTTGAGCGAGTGGAACTGCTCCAGTCGCTCCGCGAGGGTGCGTTTGACGTGCTCGTGGGCGTGAACCTGCTCCGCGAGGGACTCGATCTGCCGGAGGTGGCGCTCGTCGCGATTCTCGACGCCGACAAGGAAGGTTTTCTGCGGAGCGAGACGTCGCTGATGCAGACGATCGGCCGGTCGGCGCGCAACGTCGATGCGCGGGTGATCCTCTATGCCGACACCGTCACCGAATCGATGCGACAGGCCATCGACGAGACCCTTCGCCGCCGTGTTCTGCAGGAGGCCTACAACACGGCCCACGGCATCACGCCCGCCACCATCCGCAAGGAGATCCGGGCCGGCATCGAGGCCGAAGCCTCGTCCCGGGCAGTCGCCTTCGCCGCGGTGGGGCAGGGGGAGGAATCGCAGCGCCGCACGGTTGAGTTGCTCGAGCACCTCGAGGCGGAGATGATGCAGGCCGCTGCCGAACTCGACTTCGAACGGGCCGCACGGCTCCGCGACCAGATTGCCGGCCTGCGTGATGGAAACACCAAACCGGCGAAGGGCGGCCCGCGCGGCCGAGGCCGGGGAGGGAAGGGTGGTGCGTCCACGGGGCGAATTCCCCGACCGAAGCGTTGAGATCGAGAGACTCGAGCCGATGCCATACGAACAGCGAGAGCAGGCAGAACCATCCGCCGCCGTGGGCGATGAGGTAGTCATCGACCCCACCTCCGCGGCCATGGGCGACTCGTCGGCCTTGTGGGAAGCGGTCTGCCGCGTCTCGGGTGACTACCTCGCGATCATCGACCGCAGCGGCATGATCCGTTTCTGCAACCGCATCGACGGCGGCTGGTCGCCCGAGCAGGTGATCAGCCACAGCATCTTCGATTTCACGATGCCGGAGTCGGCCGGCCAACTGCATCGAGTGATCGCGGAGGTGTTCGCCACCGGGCAGGGGCAGTCCCTGGAAACGACCGTGAGAATGCCCGAGGGCGGCATTACCTATTATTCAGTGCGGCTGGGCCCCGTGCTCGTCGATGGCCGCCCAGCCGCCGTGCTCGTCTGCTGTGAAAACACTCTGCCGCTCAAGATGTCGGAGAAGACGCTCCACCACGAACGCATGCTGCTCCAGCGGCTGCTGAAGATCCAGGAACGGGAGCGGCAGCTCGTCTCCTACGAGATCCACGATGGGCTCGCCCAGTATCTGGCCGGAGCGATGATGCACCTCCAAGCCTGCGAACATGCCGCGGGCAGCGGGGGCGCCAACCGCGACCTCCGCGAGGGCCTGCGACTGCTGCGGGCAGCCACCGACGAGGCGAGGCGACTGATCGGCGGCCTGCGGCCTCCGGCCCTCGATGAGTTGGGGATCGTCGATGCTGTCGAAACGCTGATGACCGAGGCCCGCATCGACGTGCCGCGGGTCGAGTTCACCCACAGCCTGCCAGCCCAGCGGCTGTCACCGGATCTGGAAACGACGATCTTTCGAATCGTTCAGGAATCGCTGTCGAACATTCGCCGCCACGCCCACGCCCGCACGGTCCGCGTCGGTCTCGAACACGACTCCGCCGCTGACACCGTGAGGGTCGTCGTGCAGGACGATGGCGTCGGCTTCGACCCCGCCGCGGTGCCTGACGAACGGTTTGGTCTCGAGGGCATTCGACAGCGTGCCCGGCTGCTGGGCGGCGAACCGACGATCACGAGCAGCCCAGACCATGGCACCACGGTCTCCGTCGTGCTGCCGGTCACCCCCACCACGTCACCCCAGCCCGCCGTCTGACAAAGGGACTTGAGCCGAGTCTGAAACCGGTCATCGCCCGGCGAAGGCTGCTCAGGCGGCCTTGCGGAGTCCATCACGGGCGTGATCGAGCGAGCGGCCCAGTCGGCGGCGGCCCGTGGCGGACGCGATCGGCGCCGCCTTCGATTCGAGGATGGTGGGCTCCTGCGAGGTGTTCCTCACCGTATCCCGCTGAATGGTCAGCCGTTCACGGAGCG
Source organism: Planctomycetaceae bacterium (assembly GCA_947440895.1). GTDB lineage: Bacteria > Planctomycetota > Planctomycetia > Pirellulales > UBA1268 > CAMCQY01. Next base: position 3,492 of record CANETO010000169.1, read on the forward strand.
AATGGGCGAGCGCCGGGCCGAGGTCTTCCCCCTGGCTTCGCGTGCCGACATCCTCCACAGCGTCGGCCAATCCCAGCACAACCGCCTGCCGCACGCCTTCCCGCAGCCACTGAAAGAAGCTCATCGTCGACTCCCCCTCATCACCAGATTGGCGGACACCAAGCCCCTCCGCGGAACCGAGCTGTTTCAAGCAGTTCCACGTCTGACAGTGGTATCGGTCGCTCAGGCCTTCGGCTTCACGGAGGGCTTGCCACGGACGGCTCTCGGACTCTGGGCAGACTCTGCCGGGGCGCCGACCTTGGAGAGTCGGCCCACGCAGACCAGGCACATGTCATCGCTGCGTATCTGGCCCGCGGCGTGTCGCTCCACGTCCGCAAGCAGCCGCCGGCCCAGTTCCCCGGCCCCGCCGGCCGGCCCTGCCAGAACCTCCTCCAGACGCTCCAGGCCATAGAGCCGCTGCTCGTGATCCATGGCCTCGCTGATCCCGTCGGTATAAAAGACGAGCGTGCTTCCGGCGGCCAGATCGAGCTCGCACGAGATGTAGCTACAGCCAGGGGCGAGCCCGAGCGGCAGACAGCCCAGTTCCGTGCCGATGGTGCTGACCCGGCCCGACGCCTCGCGGAGAAACACGGGGAGGTGGCCGGCGCTGGCGAGCGTGACATGGTGCGACTGGGGATCGAGCACCGCGACCACCATCGTCGCAAACCGATCGTCCCAGCCACCCCGCAGAAAGCTCTCGTTGATGAGCGACACCGCCTTGGCGAGATCCCGTTCGCTGGCGAGGCAGTAGCGAATATCGGCCGACAGGGCGGCCATCACCAGGGCCGCGGACACACCTTTGCCAGAGACATCAGCCAACACAATCGCCAGCCGTCCCTCCGACAGAGGCACATAGGCGAAGAAGTCGCCGCCCACGTGTTTGGCGGGCTCGTAATAGTCAAACACCTCGTAGCCGGCGATGTCCGGAGGCTTCGTCGGCAGGAGTCCCTGCTGGACACGGTGAGCGAGTTCGAGGTCCCGATTGATCTGTTCCTGCTGCACGCGGCGGTCATGGGCCACGGCCTGCTCAACGGCCTGCGCCGCCTGTCCGGCGATCCCGGCCAGCACCACGAGGTCGGACTGATCGAAGCCATTGAGCACGTCCCGGGAGTCGACGTGGATCACGCCGAGCACCAGACCATCCTCCCCCAGAAACGGCACGCACATCACCGAGCGAATCCGACAGTCGACGATGCTCTCGCTGGCATTGAAACGGCTGTCGCTCACGGCATCAGCCGAGAGAATCGCCTGCCTCGACTTCACCACCGTGTCGATCAGTGACAGGCTGAGTCGGAGCGGGCCTGGCTGGGCCTTGCCGCGGATCTTGCTGGCTCGCAGCAGCAGTCGATGCGACGAGGGATCGGTCAGGAGGACGAAGCCCCGCTCGGCGCGGGGAAACACCTCGAAGAGTCCGTCGAGCAGCCGCGGCAGCACTTCCTCGAGCGAGAGCGACGCGCCGATGGCACGGTTGAGGCCGAGCACGGCCCGCAGCTTGGCCTCGGCATGCTCGCCGCTGGCCGCCTCCGCAGGTTCAGCCACAGCCAACTGGGAGACGATGATCGAATCGTGGTCTGCCACTTCAACCGGCTCGTCGAACAGCGAGGTCCGGAAACTGACGCTCACCCCACTGGGACTGGATGGTGAATCGCCCCTCGCCGGCCGGTCGCCGGCAGAGAACACGAGCAGTTCTTCACAGATCAGGATCTGGTCGCCATCCGCGAGCCGCTGTGGCGCGGCGAGCAGACGGCCGTTGAGCACCGTGCCATTGCGGCTGCGGAGATCCTCGATGGTCGCGTTCTGCCCGTCCTCGATCGTGATGGCCGCATGCTGGCGGCTGACGGCGGAGGCGTCGATGACGATGTCGCAGGCGGGATGGCGGCCGATGAC
>CANETO010000170.1 GCA_947440895.1 Planctomycetaceae bacterium
CTCGTAGCCCGGGCCCGGCCGCAGCCGGCCGACTTTGCCGCTGAGGTACGCCGCTCCGGTGCCGACGGCTGACACGCGTCAGCTCGCCTGAGCGCGGAGCCGGCGATCGATCGCCGTGATGAGCCGCTCAAGCGCCCGTCGATAGGAAAAGTGCTCGACCTCGAGGCGGTGGCGGGGCGAATCGACGTAGCGGACCGAACGGGATTGAGATGGTCGGCACCGCGTCCGATAGAGCCAGGCCGCCGCACGTGGTGACTGTTTCACCGCAACGGCCATCCGCGCTACCAGCTTCCCCTGCAGATCGGTGAGTCCCCACTGGCCGCTGTCGGGCTGAATGAGCCCCACGACCGCGAGGTCGTCGCGGGTGGGATGCAAGAGGTTCATGAACAGCCGCGGCACCCCCTCGGCATCTCCGCAGAGATGCTCCGGATCGATGAACGGCAGCGTGACGCGGTAGCCCGTGGCGCAGATGACGATGTCGAATGCTTCGCGGCTGCCGTCGGCGAACACGACCGCATTGCCATCGAAGCGGGCCACGTCGCCCGCCGGTCGGACGAGCCCCGAGTCGATCCGCCGGCAGAGGTCGCCGTTGATGACCGGATGCGTCTCCCAGAGTCGGTGATCGGGCCGTGGCAGGCCGTGCCGCCACGGCAGGCCGATCTCGCGGTCAATCGCCCGCAGACTGATCAGCCGGCGGAGCCAGAGCGGCATGCCCATCTTCAGGAGCCGTTCGCCGCGGAGATCCGCCGGCCGGCCGAGCAGGAACCGCGGCACGAAGTAATAGCCGCGACGGGTCGAGAGCACTGTCGTGGCCGCATGCGGTGCGCAGTCCACCGCGATGTCGCAGCCGGAGTTGCCGCCGCCGATCACGAGCACCCGTTTGCCCGCGATATCGATCGGCTGCGTGGGCGACTTGTAGTGGCAGGCATGGAGGAGCGTGCCAGTGAACGCACCGGGTATCTCTGGAAACCGCGGGTCGCGGTTGTGGCCGGTGGCGATCACGACGCCCTCGTAGTGCCTGGGTTCACGGCCGGTCGCATGCACGATCCATCCGCCACCCGGTGCCGGCTCCATCCGCTCGACGGCTGCGTGCGTGCGGATGTGCGGCACGAGACCGAAGTGCCTCGCATAGCCACGCAGATAATCGAGGCATTGCGTGTGATGGGGATAGGCCGGCCAGTTCGGCGGCATCGGGAAGTCGGTGTAGGCGGTGAGCGACTTCGAACTGATCAGCCGGGTCGACGCGAACACGCTCGACGCAGCCGAGCCGAAATACCAGTTGCCGCCGACGTCGTCCTCGCGCTCGAGGCACTCGGCGGGAACACCCATCGACAATAGGTTTTTGAGCGCCGTCAGGCCCGAGGGCCCGGCGCCGATGACGCACCACAGGTCTTGTTGCAGTTGCATAGGCGTCTTCAGGTATCGGCGCGGTCGCGGAGAATGGAGGTGATGGTGCTGGCGAGCCGGTCGAGATCGTCGGCCGTATGGTGCCATGACAGACTCACCCGCACGAGACTTTTTCCTGCGGGCACGCTCGGGGGGCGGATCGCGGGAACGAAAAAGCCTGCCTCGGCCAGCTGGGTGGCAACCGCCACGGCGGCTTCCGCAGCGCCGACGACGATCGGCACGATCTGGGTCGTGGCACCGGCGACACCGAGGCCGCTTTGCGAGAGGAGTTCACGAAATCCAGCCGCCCGCGCGAGAAGCTCCTGGCGGCGGTACGGCTCTTGGGACAACAGCGTGATGGCGCACGTGGCCGCGGCAGCCACGGCTGGCGGATGGGCCGTCGAAAAGATCCATGCCCGCGCCGCGTGCCTGAGCCAGTGGATCATGTCGGCATGGCCGGCGACGAAGCCACCTGCCGCCGCCAGCGCCTTCGAGAGCGTGCCAACCCGAACGTGGACGCCGTCGGCGCAGCCGGTCTCCTCGACCAGGCCGCTGCCGCGCACGCCAAACACACCCGTGGCATGCGCCTCGTCGACCATCAGGATTGCCCGGTGCTTTCTCGCCAGTTCGCAGAGGTCGGCCAGAGGCGCGACCGTGCCGTCCATCGAGAAGACCGTGTCGGTGACGATCAGCCGGCGGCGCGAGGAGTGTGCCTGCGAGAGAAGCGTATCGAGCGCGGCCATGTCGCGGTGCGGATAGATTCCGACGCGTCCGCGGGAGAGGCGACAGCCGTCGATGATGCTCGCGTGGTTGCGGGCATCGCTGGCAAGAAAATCGTCGGGGCCCACCAGAGCGGCGATCGTGGCGGTGTTGGCGGCGAAGCCGCTGGGAAAGGTGAGGGCGGCGTCGACTGCGAGCAGGCCGGCTAGCGCCCGTTCCAGGAGTTCGTGGGCCTGGGAGTGGCCGCTCACCAGGGGGCTCGCCCCTGCTCCAAAACCCTCGGCGCAGGCGGCCTTCGATGCGGCCTTCGTGAGCCGCACGTCGCCGGCAAGCCCGAGATAGTCATTGGAACCGAAGTTGAGGAGCGTCTGGCCATCGAGACAAACCTCGCGTCCCTGCCTGCCGGCCCGCACGCGGTGCGGCCGCTCGAGCCCCGCGGCGCGGAGGGCTGCCAGATCGTCGTCGATCCACGCAAGCGCCGCCGGGAGCGGCTTGCCGCTTGGGCGTGGTGGGGCGGGGATCGCGGTGGCGTCGAGGCGGCAGGGCATGCCGAAATAGTAGACGAAAGGTCAGGCCGGCCGGTGGTCTGGCTTTCTAGGGCCGAATTTTCGCATGGCTGAGTGTTTCGATGGTGCGAAACTGCGCGGCCGTCACGGGCTGCACGGAGAGTCGGCTGCCGCGACGCAGGAGTTCCATCCCCGCGAGGGCCTTCACCGTGCGGAGTTCGTCGAGCGGGATCTCCCGCTGAAAAATCTCCACGAGTTGCACGTCGACCATCGACCAGACCGGATTCTCGGGCGAGGCCCTCTGATCGTGGTAGTCACTCGTCTTGTCCCAGGCCGTCGGATCGGGATAGGCCGTGCGGACGATTTCGACGATGCCGGCCACGGCCGACGGCGTGGCGTTGGAGTGGTAGTAGAGCGCCCGGTCGCCGACCTGCATCGCCCGCAGGAAGTTTCGCGCCTGGTAGTTACGGACGCCTTCCCAGTGGGTCGTCTTCCGCTTCGCCTTGGCGAGATCTCGGATGGAGAAGACGTCGGGCTCGCTCTTGATCAGCCAGTGGTTCATGGCGTGGCCTCTGTGGGGCAGCGGGCTCCGAAGTACCCGTTGCGGTCGATGTGCTCTGCCACCGCGGGCGCCACGAGTTCCCGCCAGGACGGATCTCCGGAGCAGATCCGTGACCGTACCTCTTCACTGGAATAGGTGCGGAGCGCTGACTCGTCGCAGGGCAGGCCCCGGATCAGTCCGTTGACGCGGAGATGTTCGAGCAGGTGCGTGAGATGCGGGGCCACCGTCACCGTGTCGGCGGTGATCACCCGCCCATCGAGCATGTCCCGCGTCGGATGCACGTAGAGCCTGACACGATGCGTGAACAGCCGTCCGAAGGCCTCGAGAATGCCGCCGTCGAGATGCTGATAGTGGCTCTCGTTGAAGAGTTCCCGCAACAGCGGCACTCCGAGCACGAGGCCGGTCTGCTCGACGTGACGGTCGGCGAGATATTCCCCCAGCGCGTGAAACGCGCCGATGTCGGTGACCAGCACCATCTTGCCGGCGGCGGAGAGCAGGTCGACACGGGCCAGGAAATCGGCATCTTCCGCGGTGCCCCGGTCCCGGAGGTTGTTCATTGTGATTTCCATGATCTCGCGGATCTCACCCGGTGGGTCGGTCGAGGCCGCCGAGGCTGGGCTGCGCGGCATGACGCTTGGCCGCGCGGTGTCGGCGGCGAACAGCGCACGGGCGCGATTCATCATTTCCAGGTTCAGGCGGGTCACCGGAGCGAACCGACCGCGCTCGATGAGCACGCGGGTTTTGCGAATCGACTCCGAGGCCAAGAGCGGCGTGCCATCCACGTCGAAGAGGAGCGCTGGCGTGAAACCGATCCGCACCAGATGCAGGCTCAGCAGCCGGTTGTCGATGCCCCCGAATGCCGGCCCCCGCATGTGGATCCAGTCGATCTCAAGCCGCTCGCGGCCGATGCTGTCGAGTAGGGTCTCGATCAACGCCCGCGGTTCCTGCCAGCGGTAGAACGCCGCATGAATCAGATTGACACCGAGCCGGCCGACCGCATCCTGTTGCAGGGCGTTGGTGGCATCGAGCATCCGGACGTGGAGAAGGATGTCGCTCGTCGGCGACCGCACGGCATGCTGGAACCTCAGGCCCATCCAGGCATGGCACTCGTTGCCCCCTTTGAAGGAGCGGGCCGCGGCGGTGTCGGCGAAGACGAAGAACCGCGTGCGGTCGCCCCGCACGCTGTCGAGACGCTCGCGCAGGAGGTCATATTCATGGTCGAGCATCTGCTCGATCCGTTCCCGCGAGACATACCGTGGCGTCTTGCCGTAGATGGCGTCGCTGACGGTCATGTCGTAGGCGGAAATCGACTTCGCGACGGTTCCGGCTGCGCCGCCCACGGCGAAGAACCAGCGGGCCACCTCCTGCCCAGCGCCGATCTCGGCGAAGTTGCCGTAGATGGAGTCGTCGAGATTGATGGCGAAGGCCCGCTGAGCCGTCGGATCGACGGCCTGCATCGGGCCGGACATGGCGAGCGGCTGCATGGTGGGCTTCCTGGGGGTGACGCACCTCATCCCGGCGGGAATTCGATGATACGCCGTCGTTGGCTCCCGTGGCAGGGCACCGGTCAGGCGACCGCCCGTCCGGGGATCTGCGACCGGCCCATGAGCAGCGACGTCATCACGTCGTAGAGTCCTCTGGGATCGACCCGCAGATCGGAATCACCGACCCCCGTCCGCGGATCGAAGTGGCGGACGCGTGTGGGGCTGGCCATGTGCAGGTGATAGTCGAGTCCCCGGTGATGCGCGATCTCGTAGAAGCAGGCCCAGGGACGGTAGGGCGTACCGATTTCGACCACCTTCGTGCCGCTGCGGCAGAACAGGAGATTGGTCAGCCCCGCGCCGTGCGGGCCAACCACGCATTCAGCCCGGTGAAACAGCGCCACCTGGTCTGCAAGCTTCATGGTTTCCAGCCGGCAGCGTGTGAAGCCCAGCGGTCGCAGGGCCCGCAGCACCTCACGCTCGTTCACGATCGACCGTGGGCCGCGGCGGGAGATGAAGATCCGCGGGGCTGGGCCCGCCCAGAGTCCGACTCGGTCGGTGAAGCGGCGAAAGAGAAAATCGGTCTTCGCCCGCGACAGTCCACCGTGCAGTGAGGAGGCGAGAAGGAGGTTCGGCGCCAGGTGGGCCTGACGGGTCGCCGGCACGATGCGGTCTGGGGGGATGCCCAGGAGGGTGAGGGTTTCCCGCTGGAACCGCTTCTGGATCGGGGCGTAGAAGCGGTCGATGGGCAGACCAGCA
>CANETO010000171.1 GCA_947440895.1 Planctomycetaceae bacterium
CTGATCGTATGATGCGGCGCGCGGAAGGGGCGGGTGGCGAGGAGCGGCTGACCCGGCGCGAGGAGCCCGAGCGAACTGTAGATCCGCGTCGTCTCGATCGACTCTGCCGCCGAGAGCGGCGGGAGGATCGTCGGGATCCGCTTGGCGAGCATCGTCTTGCCGCCGCCTGGAGGACCCACCATAAGACAGTTATGCCCGCCGGCCGCGGCCACGCAGACGGCGCGTTTGGCGGCCTCCTGGCCGCGGACGTCGGCAAAATCAACGTCATAGGCGGCGAAGCGGTCAAACCATTCGGTGACGCGGGGCGGGCAGCGGGGAATGTTGAGGTCGCCCGAGAAAAATTGCACCGCCTCGGTGAGGGACGAGACCGGGATCACCTCGATGCCTTCGACGACCGCTGCCTCCGTGGCACTCGCCGTAGGGACGACCAGGCCCCGGAGGTTTTTCTGCCGCGCCGCGGAAATGGCCACCGAAAGGGCACCTCGCGTCGGCCGAGTTGAGCCCTCGAGCGAGAGCTCCCCCACCACCGCGTAGTCTTGGAAACGTTCCGAGGAAAACTGTCCGCTGCCAGCCAGGATGCCGAGCGTGATCGGCAGGTCGAAGGTGGCCGCCTGCTTGGGCATCTCTGCCGGAGCGAGGTTGATCACGATCCTGTCGTTGGGTCGATTGAAGCCAGAGTTGACCATCGCCCGCGCCACGCGGTGCGTGCTCTCGCGGATGGCGGGATCGGGCAGGCCGACGAGCACGGTCGAGGGCAGGGCACCGGTCGAGACGTCCACCTCTACGTCCACGGGCACCGCGTCGATTCCCAGCAGTGAAAAAGTCTGGAGTCGTGCGAGCATGGCGAAGGTCCTCAAGGGCATGCGGATGCTTGTTCCGCGAGGACTATACATCCGTATACTAATTGCGTCAACTGCTGGCGAAAGAAAAAGGTGGCGGTCACGTGCCCGCCACCAAATCTGGGCCAGCAAGCGACGGGTATGACGCGGTTTCGTAGGAATACACGTTCGCTGGCTTCGCATCGCTTACCAGTAGTTAGAGCAAGGACGCCCGATGCCCACAGTGTTGCGTAGTGGCCCATACCGCATCTAACTTTTACTCGCATGAGTCCAACGAGCCCGCGCACGCTCACATCGACCGTGACCAGGCGTCGTGCAAGTTTTGGTTGTCGCCCGTCAGCTTGGCGAGTAATCTCGGTTTTCGAGCTCCAGAGTTACGCGACATCGAGCGTTTGATCGAGACTCACGTCGATGATTTGCTGAAGGAATGGGAGGCAGTCCATGGCGAACCCGGGTGAACAGATCATGCGGGCCAGTTGCAATGAGGATTCCGTCGTCGTGGAACTGGCAGACGGCCGGACAATCTCTGCACCGCTGGCATGGTATCCGCGACTCCTTCACGCGACCCCGCAGCAACGATCGAATTGCTCGATCGCTGGCGCAGGATATGGCATTCACTGGCCCGAGATCGATGAGGACCTCAGTGTCGAAGGCCTGCTTCGCGGTGCCCCAGCGCCACGCGTTTCGGTCAAGGCAAGCTAACCAGGCAGGGTAGTGGTGCCAGCCACCACATCTGGGGCTCGCACCGGGTCCGCGGCAGTCAGATTTTTCCAGGTCCGGAGAGTAGCGTGTCGACAAGATCCCGAACGCCGATCGAATCAGCCATCTCCCGCATGTAGTCTGCATCAAGCGAGTCGCCAAGCAGTTCGACAAGTCGCCGGACGTCATCCCACTGCCGCTCCGAGGTTTCATCCGTCAGCCGAAACCACTCCAGTTTGCTCACGATCGAGTCCTCGGCCGTGGCGATTGGAACCGCGACACCTTGGCCCGAGCCGATCGCATGCACGACCGCCCTTTCCATCGATCTTTCGTCGAACGGCCGGCCTCGACTCACGAACACATCGACCTTGTAGGCCGTGGGCAGGTGGATGAGATTGAAGCAGGATTTCCGCTGGATCGCATACCGAATGGCCTCCTCGCTGAGGTAGTAGTCGGTCGAGAACGACGTGGCGAAGGCCTCTGCGAGCCTGAAAGGCAGTTCGCTCACCACGTCAACGTCCATCGTCGAACGGATGGCCCCGTGGAACGAACTGGCAACACTACCGCCCACAAAATACCGCACACCGAGCCGGTGAAAGGTGGCGACCACGGGTGCAATCGCCGTCACGAGGTCGTCAGTATCCATCACGATCCATCACGCCCGGCGTGCCTCCTGCCAGCGGCCGACGGCGACGGCGAGATCCGAACCGTACGCGAGTGCGATGAAAGCCAACCGCACCGCGGCATCGTCAAACGACGGATGGCGACGCCGGATCGCCTCGATCGCGAGCCGCCGGACCTCGTGCGACATCCGGCACGCCTTCTGAAGTCGCTCAGCCGGCGCGAGCCGCCTGATGCATGCGAGCTGCGCTGCGTGGGCCTCGGCGGATGTATCGGTCGTATAAGCAGGCCGAGTCATACATGTCATTGTAGGGTCGCGGCCCGCTGTGGAAAATCCCAGACGGTTGCTGGCGGCCTCCGGGTAGCGACCGTGGTCACCCACCCGTGGGTTTGCGATAGTCTTTGGGGACACGAGATGCCACTGGGAGCCGAGGGATGACTTTCACCATGCAGAAGACTCAGCAGACGTTGATCCGCCCAATCAAGACGAGTTTCTTTTTGTGCCTGATCGTCTTCGCGACGATTGGGTCGATGATCGCGGCCGTGGCCCGAGCCGACGAAGGGATGTGGCTCTTCAGCCATCCGCCGCTTGAGCGACTGGAGAAGGACCACGCCGCCGCGCTCAAGGGGACGAAACTCTCGCCAGAATGGCTGGCGCATCTGCAGCAGTCATCGGTACGGTTCAACTCGGGCGGCTCGGGATCGTTTGTCTCGGCCGATGGCCTCGTGCTCACCAACCATCATGTCGGCGCCGACAGCCTGCAGAAGCTTGGGACCGAGCAGCACAACTACTATCGCGACGGCTTCGCGGCGGCCACGCAGGCCGACGAACTCAAGTGCCACGACCTCGAACTCAACGTGCTCGTCTCGATCGAGGATGTCACCGCCCGCGTGCAGGGGGCCGTCACGGCGGGCATGCCTGCGGCCGACGCCTTTGCCGCCCGCCGCAAGGTGATGGCGGAGATCGAGAAGGAGTCGCTCGCCGCTACCGGCCTGCGGAGCGACGTGGTCACGCTCCATCAGGGCGGCCTCTACCATCTCTATCGGGCCAAGAAATACACCGACGTGCGGCTCGTCTTTGCACCCGAGCAGCAGATCGCGTTCTTCGGCGGCGATGCCGACAACTTCGAGTTTCCCCGCTTCAACCTCGATATCTGCTTCTTTCGCGCCTATGAAGACGGTAAGCCGGCGCGGGTGCCGCATCATCTGACCTGGAGCCAGCAGCCGATCGCCGCGGGTGATCTCGTCTTCGTCTCGGGCCACCCCGGCCACACCGACCGGGCCGACACCCTGCGGGAACTGCTGGCGATGCGGGACCGGCAGATACCGTTTTCACTCGCCACTCTCAACCGGCTGGAGGTCATGCTCGACGCCTATGCCGACGAGGGCCCGGAGGAGAGACGCCAGGCGATGGGCGACCTCTTCGGCGTGCAGAACAGCCGCAAGGCGCGGGAGGGAATCCTGGCAGGGCTGCTCGATCCGCAGTTCATCGCGCGGAAACGAGCCTCGGAAGAAAAACTCCGCGAACTGGTTGCGAAGCGTGCGGTAGCAGCACCCGGGGCGTCGCGGCCTTCACCATTCGACCGGATCGATCAGGCAGAAAAAGAAATCGCCGCCGTTGCCCTGCGGCACAATCTTCTTGAAGCGGCCGTCGGCTTCAACAGCCAGTATTTCGGGAACGCCCGCACGATCCTGCGGGCCGCGGCCGAGTCGGGAAATCCGAGCGGCGAGCGGCTTCGGGAATACCGTGACTCCAATCGCGAATCGCTGGAGCTTGCGCTTTTCTCAGACGAGCCGGTCTACGACGCCTTCGAGATCGTGAAGCTGGCCGACTCGTTGACATTTCTTGCGACGTCGCTCGGCCCCGATGATCCGCTGGTGCAGAAGGTGCTCTCCGGACAATCGCCCAGGGAACGGGCGGCGGCACTCGTCCGCGGCACGGGGCTCGGCAAGCGGGGCGGGGCGGATGACGCAAAGCCCGATACGAGGCGGGCGCTTTATGATGGTGGCGCGGCGGCAGTCGCGGCGTCAACCGATCCGATGCTCGGGCTGGCACGCATCGTCGACGAGGAGTCGCGTTCGCTGCGAAAAATCGTCGAAGCGGCAGGGGAGACCAAGCGGCAGGCGCATGCGGAGATCACGCAGGCCGTGTTTGCCAGTGAAGGGGAGGGAGTCTATCCCGATGCCACGTTCACGCTTCGGCTCGCCTACGGCACGGTCAAGGGATACGAAGACGCCGGAAAACAGGTGCCGGCGATCACGACCTATGCCGGCCTCTTCGAGCGGGCCCGATCGAAAGGCGACACGCCCCCCTTCGATCTACCGCCGCGGTGGCAGAAGCTGCGGCCGACGCTCGAACACGACGCGGCGTTTCTCAAGACGCCGTTCAATTTCGTGTCGACGGCCGACATCATCGGCGGCAACTCCGGTAGCCCCGTCGTCAACACGGCCGGTGAGCTCGTCGGCCTGATCTTCGACGGCAACATCCAGTCGCTGGTGCTCGATATCGCCTACGACGACACGCAGGCCCGCGCTGTATCGGTGGACGCGGCGGGCATTCTGGCGGCACTCCGCACCGTGTACGCCGCCGACGCGCTCGTCGCCGAGCTGCTCGGCGGTGCGGCGGCCGGCTCCAGCAGGGTGGAATCCGCGGCGGATGACGCCTGGCGTCCCCTCTTCGACGGCACGTCGCTTGGGAAGTGGCGTCCGACGCCCTTTGGCGGCGAGGGGGATGTGGTGGTCGAGAACGGCGCCATTCGGATCGGCATGGGTGCTGACTTAAGCGGCATCACCTGGAGTGGTGACGCGCCGCGGCAGGATTACGAAATCTCGCTCGACGCGCAGCGGGCCGACGGCAACGATTTTTTCTGTGGCCTGACGTTTCCCGTGGATGACGAACCGTGCAGCCTTATCGTGGGCGGCTGGGGGGGCGGCGTGGTGGGCCTGTCGAGCGTTGATGGCGACGATGCCGCCCACAATGCCACGACGCTCTACAAAGAGTTCAAGCCTCGTCAATGGTATGCGGTCCGTGTCCGGGTGACCCGTGACCGGATCGTCTGTTTTATCGACGACGAGCAGGTGATCGATCAGTCGCGGAAGGGCCACCGGTTCTCGGTCCGCAACGAGGTGCTGGCATCGCGGCCGCTGGGCATCGCCACCTACGCGACGACGGCGCTCGTGAAAAATATCCGCTGGCGGCCGGTGGCGGCCAGGGACGAGTCCGACGAACAGTGACACGGGGAGACC
>CANETO010000172.1 GCA_947440895.1 Planctomycetaceae bacterium
GAGAGCACGCCTGTTTTCTGGCCCGGCGGTAGATCCCAGCGGGCCAGCAGTTCTTCTCCCCAGGCCCGGTCCCAGCGGGGATAGAACGACGACACATAGGCGACAGTCTGGCGGATGGTGAGCCAGGGATAGAGGGCGGCCTCCTGCGGCACATAGCCGATCCGCGACTTTTCGCGATCTGCCAGCTCCCAGGCATTGGTGCCAAGCACGAGCGCCGAGCCGGCATCGGTTCGCAGCAGCCCCAGTAGGCACTTGATCAGCGTGCTCTTGCCTGAGCCATTGAGCCCCAGTAGGCCGATCACCTGCCCCGACGGCACCCGCAGATCGATCGAATCGAGCACGGTCCGGGGGCCAAAACGTTTTACAAGGCCGGTCACGGCAATCGCATCACCCGGCAAGGCATGTTCGATCATGACGACTTCTCCTCCAGAGATGATTTCACCACCGCGAGAATCTGGGCTGGGCTGAGGCCGAGTTGGAGACCGCGCACCACCGCCTGATCGACGAGTGCTCGCACCTGCCCCTTCCGGTCGGCAAGCGATCGAGTCTCCCGCGAGACGGCCACCACCATCCCCCGGCCTCGGTCCCGCTGGAGCAGGCCGTCGGCCTCAAGTCGGCTCCACGCCTTGGAGACGGTCATCATGTTGATCCCCAGGGCGGCAGCCACCTGCCGCACGCTCGGCACGGTGTCGCCGGGCTGCAACTGTCCCCCCGCCACCAACGCCTCCACCTGATCGATCAGCTGCCGGTAGATCGGCACGCCCGACGATGGATGGACGACGAAGATGGGGTCTGATCGAGACATGCCTGCGCTATTCCCCCAGTACTTGACACCAGCCCACGCCAGTGTGTATTAATGCATTAATACACAAAGCGGCTGGAGCATGTCAAGTCGGCCTGTGCACTGCGTGTCGTCAGCTACCGTATCGAGCGGCGAAACAGACTATTCGTAGCCTGCTGCCAGTTTGTTGGCTTGCAATCACGAGAGGGGGCCGATCTACTCTTGGGAGGGAGTGGACGGCTGGACTGAGCCGGTGGGGACGTTTCAGCGAACACCCAGCACACGGGAGAGCAATGACATGAGTCACGGAGCCACAGTGGTTGCCTATGCAGCCGCAGCGATCCTCGCCTGGTTTGCCTATGCGTCGCGCAAGCCGGCCGAAGTGCCCAATGTCCGGCTTACCCCCGCGACTGAAATCAAAGAACGCACCCTAGAGGACCTCCTGGCCGCGCAGGCTCAATACGAGGAGCGTCAGAAACGCGAGCGGGAGTCGCTCGACGAATTCCGTCGCACCTCCCCCTACCGCCAAGCGCGGACGATCTCCGTCGATACTTCTTCTGGAAAGATTCTCGGCTTCTGCACGCTCGGCGCGGGGCGGCTCGCGCTGCTCACCGGCGCAGCGAGTCCGTATGGCGCCGCCAGAGCGAAAGAAGACGACGCGGTCGAGAGTCGGCTGGTATGGCTCGCCGCTGACGGCCACGAGGAGCGGGCCGTGCCGCTTGATTTCGTTCCCCGCAGTGTCACTACCGCCCCCGACGGCTCGCTCTGGGTGGCGGGCGACGCGAGCATTGCCCATCTCTCAGCCAACGGCGAGATCCTCGCCACGGCGGAATCACCCCACTTCACGCTGGAACCGGAGGGACGGGAGGAATTCCTGGCTGAGGCGAAGGCCCGGCAAGAGATGCTCGTAAAACAGATGGCTGAGAGCCTCCAGCAGCAGACCGATACGGTTGCGGAACTGGAGCAGAAGCAGGAAGGGGAGCCGGGTTTTGCGCCACAGGAGAGGGTCAAACTTCTGAAGGAGGGTTGCCAGAGCATGAAACAGTCGATCGAAACGATGAGCTCGATGACTGACGAGAAGATTCTGGAAAATGAGCTCCTACGTCTGCGGCAGATTCACCGCATCGCGGCCACTACTGACAACGTATTTCTCGTGGCCCAGCAGCCCACGGGCTATGGCTATTCGGTGTGGCGCTGCGGTAGCGATCTCTCCAGCCCGGTGCGGATTGTGGAGGGGCTCTCTGGATGCTGCGGCCAGATGGACATCCAAGTGGTCGACGGGGGACTGGCAATCGCCGAGAATTCCCGCCATCACGTGCGGATGGTCGATATCGAAGGGGAGGAGATCCGCACGTTCGGCGAGCGCAGCGAGGCCGATATCACGAAAGGGTTTGGAGGCTGCTGCAATCCGATGAACACATGCCTCGATAACACCGGCTGCCTGCTCACATCCGAGAGCAACGGACTGGTGAAGCGCTACTCCCTCGAAGGCGAGATGCAGCAGGTGATAGGCGTGGCCGATGTCGAAGCGGGCTGCAAGAATTCATCGATCGGCCTCTCCGCCGACGGTTCTTCCCTCTACTACCTCGATATCCACAAGGGAACGATTGTCGTTTTGGAAAAGGCGGGGTGAGCGAGCAGGCCCCTTTTCCGGTAGCTCTTGTATTGATGTCATTCTCCGCACGGCACCCGCTCATGTGCTGACTCACTTCTCTTTCGGAGGCAGCCGATGTCTGCGACCCAACTCCGTCGAATGGTCGGTCTCGTCGCCGCCTTGATCTTTGCCGCGGCCC
The DNA here is from genome assembly GCA_947440895.1 of Planctomycetaceae bacterium. Taxonomy (GTDB): domain Bacteria; phylum Planctomycetota; class Planctomycetia; order Pirellulales; family UBA1268; genus CAMCQY01. Next base: position 2,575 of record CANETO010000172.1, read on the forward strand.
TGTCGCCCGGTCTGGCCGCCGAGCCTGAGCTGTCGCTGGTCGTCACCGATCCGCTCGCCGCACCACTCTCCTGTCCCTGCGTCAAAGGCTACGCGCAGCGTGACTACACACAGCTCGCCGCCCATCTGGAGAAGGCGCTCGGCCGACCGGTGAAAGTCTTGTTCAGCGAATCGCTCGGCAAGGCAGTCGGCACGATCGGCACGGGGGAAGAGACGCGGGCCGACATCGTCATCGGGAAGCGGTCGGTGGTGGTTGCCGAAGCCAAATCAACCAAGCGACTCCTCACGCCCGTTGCTGACCTCACCGACACCAAAAACTCGACGAAGCAACGCGGGCTGGTTGTGGTTCGCGGTGACGATCCCGCCACCGGAATAGCCGATCTCGCCCACCACCGCGTGATTCTCGGGAGACAAGAGTCTGCAGAAAAGCATGAGGCGGCCCGCGAGCTGTTTGCTGCCGCCGGGATCACAATCTCTGCTGAAGGCCCATTCGCCGAGGCGTGTAGCGACGGCGCTGAAGAGGTGATCAAGGCCAAGAACGACGCCCAGCCGGTAGCCACCGTGATATCAAGCTACGCCCAGCCACTGCTCGAGGGCTGCGGCACTATTCGTCGTGGTGATCTCAAGGTGGTTGGAGAGACGGCCGAGATTCCCTTTATCACCGCGTTCGTCGACAGCTCGCTCGACGAGCCGACGCGGCAGGCGATTCTCGATGCGCTGCTGGCCGTCCGCCACGATCCGCTGCTGAGGCTGGCTTTGGAGACCAAGCGTGGCTTCGTGCCGCTGGACGCCCAGATGCCGGTGGAACCGGGCGGCACCGGCGACAAACCGGCTCAGGGAGCCGCGGTGCCCGCCACACCCGGCAACGGCGACTGGCCGCAGTGGCGGGGCGAGCAGCGTGACGGGCTGGTGGCTTGGCTGCCTGCCACGTTGCCTGAGAAAAAAATCGTCCGCTGGAAGCAGGTGCTCTTCAGCGAGGGGCTGGGGGGAGTCGCCGTGGCTGGCGATCGGGTGGTGGTCGGAGACCGCGATCCAAATGACCGAGAGGATCTGTTCCACGGACTCGATCGGGCCTCAGGGGAACGCATCTGGACGCTGCGCTACCCGGCCGAAGGGAAACTCGACTATGGAAACTCCCCCCGGGCCACGCCGCTGCTCCACGAGGGCCACGCGTATCTGCTCGGCGCCTTCGGCCACCTCCACTGCGTGCGGCTCGCTGATGGCCACGAAATCTGGAAGCGGCATCTCCGCGACGATTTTTCTGCCAATGACGAACTGGTGTGGGGGGCCTGCTCGTCGCCGCTGCTAGTCGACGGCCGGCTGATTGTGAATCCCGGCGCCCCCGACGCTTCGCTCGTGGCGCTCGATCCAGCCACCGGAGCGGTGATCTGGGGCACAGCAGGTGCGCAGCCGGCGTTCGCGTCGCTGGTTGTCGGTGAGGTGGCCGGTAAGCGGCAGCTCGTCGGATTCGATAAGGTTTCGTGTGGTGGCTGGGAACTGGCCACGGGAAAGCGGCTCTGGTCACTTGCGCCGCGCGTCGCAGGCGACTTCAACGTGCCAACACCGATTCTGCTTGGAGACCGCGTGGCGGTGTTCAGTGAGAACAATGGCACCCGGCTGATCGGCTTCGATACGGCAGGGACGGCCTCGGTGGTGGCAACGCATGCCAGCCTGGCGCCCGACATGCATACGCCCGTGGCAACCGCAGGCCGGCTCTATGCCATCCACCGCGGCAAGATTCACTGCCTCGCTGCTGCAGATCTGGCCCCGATCTGGATGCAGGCCGACCGTTCGCTCAAAGGGCATGCCTCGATCATCGCCTCGGCTGACAGAGTTCTTCTGCTCACGGCGGCCGGGGAGCTGATCCTTCTCGATGCTGGTGCCGAAAAGTTTGCCCCGCTTGCTCGGCAGAAGCTCTTCGCCCGCGAGGTGTCGCTCCACGCCCATCCGGCCGTTGCCGACCGATCAATCTATGTTCGCGGCCCCGGCAGCCTGCTCTGTATCAGCCTTGAAGAAGCCCCGCTGCTTCCTCTTGGTAGCTGACAATCGGCTGGCGGCGACGATAGCTGACCGATCACTCAACTTCTCGATCCCGTTGCTTCGTCCGCGCCTTCACGTCGAGCTGCGCGTGCCCGATCACCACAGTGGGACACTCACCGATTCCCGCATCCCCATGGGCTGCGAAACGGAGCGAAACCCACGACGAGGAAAGCGGATCGGCTTTCGGCGGAACGGGAAAGCTCATCAGCGGCGGACCAGGGCTTAGTTACTCCGCGGGACCCGATCCGCCGTCCGATCCAGTCCCTGATTCTCCCTCTTCATCGGTCTCGCCCGGCGATGGGATCCCGGGATCGCGGCAGATCTTTTTCGCGAGGAAGTCGGGAATCTCCCGATGCCGTGGCACTGCGGACCGCTGCTTGATGACTGCATTACCCCACCAAGAGTGGTTGCCACCTTCGCGGACCAACTCGCAACCATGATCCACCATATGGCGAACAAGATCGCGACGCTTCACGGCTGCAGCGACACTTCCTCAAACTGCTCGCCGGCGGCCTTGCGGGCATCTTCACGATTCATTTCGATAGCTTCATTCAGTGCTTCGCGCAGGTTGGTAAGAAGCTCCTCACGCGTCTCGCCCTGCGAGTTCACGCCCGGCACTTCCTCCACCCAGCCGATCCACCATCGCCCATCGCGACGAATCACAGCGGTGTAAGGAGTCGTGCTCATGTGAGGCCTTCAGCTTGAGTATGAGAAAGATGATCCACAATATCTCTTGTCTACCA
>CANETO010000173.1 GCA_947440895.1 Planctomycetaceae bacterium
CGAGGACATCGCAGCCACCCGCGTGCACCACCATCTGGTGCCTGGGGAAGGAGCGATCGATTTTGCCGGCGTGTTTCAGGCGATCGCTGAGCACACGCCAGATATATGGATCACGGTGGAACTCTATCCCTACCGCAATCAGCCCGACGAGGCAGCCAGAGCGGCCCGTTCGTATCTGCTCTCGCAGGCCGCCGCAGCAACCGTGACCATCTCCTGACGCGGCCACCAGCCCATGTTCCCATCCCTGCTCGCCTGGGTCAGGCTCCTGCGGCTGCCGAACCACGCCACGGCGGTGGCCGACGTTCTGGCAGGCTATGTGATCGTGTCGCAGGCCCGCACGATCGAGTGGCCGGCGCCGGCGCTTGGGTGGGCGATCCTTGCTTCACTGGGCTTCTACGCGGCCGGCATGGTGCTCAATGATGTCTTTGATCTCGCGGTGGATCGCGAGGAGCGTCCGGAACGGCCACTGCCGAGTGGCCGCATCGGCGTGCGGTCAGCGGTTGCGACTGGCAACATCCTGATGGCGATTGGCAGCATCGCCGCCTGTGCGACGGCGGTGGCAGCACAGAATCCCTGGCCGGCGCTCGTCGGCGCGCTGCTCACCGCCGCAGTCTGGGGCTACAACCGTCACGCCAAAGCCACCAGTCTCGGGCCGGCCGTGATGGGCAGCTGCCGGGCCCTCAACTGGCTCCTGGGCATGACCGCAGCCGGCGGACCGCAGGCGGCGCACGAGTGGCTGCTCCCGCTCGGCATGGGTGTCTACGTCATGGGCATCACGGTCTACGCCCGCGACGAGGCGGAGGAGAGCCGCTCCGGCCGGCTTGCGGCCGGCGTGGCCATCATGCTCGTCGGGCTGGCGACCGCGGGGCTCGCCCCGTGGCTGGCGGCCCGCTCAGGCGGTGCCGGCGCCTGGCTCACCGGGACGAAACTCACGAACTGGCTGCTGCTGTGGGGCATGCTGACCGCGTCCGTTCTGCTGCGGGCGGTGCTCGGCATCTTCGATCCCGCGAGTGGACGCGTGCAGCAGGCCATCGGTAATGCGATCATGGCCATCATTACGCTCGATGCGGTCCTCGTGCTGGCGACCTGCGGCGAGCCATGGTCGATTGTCGTGCTTCTGCTGTTGGTTCCGTTCCTGGTGGGCCGGCGGTTCGTGAGCCCCACCTGAAGCGTTCCAGAACACCATCCCTTCCCGCATCCCAAGCCTCCACCACCATGCTGCTCGGCTACGGCACCAATAGCATCGGCGACGTCGACCCGCTCGACGCGATTCCCATGCTCGGCGGCCTAGGCTATCGGTCGCTGGCGATCACGCTCGATCACCATACCATCGACCCCTTTGCCGCCGACCTGCCCGCCAGGATCGCCCGCTGGCGTGAGGCCCTCACCCGCTCACGGATGGCGTGCGTGATCGAAACCGGCGCTCGCCACCTGCTCGATCCTGTGCACAAGCACGAACCGACGCTGGTGACGGCCGACCGCGAGGCCAGAGACAGGCGAGTCGATTTCCTCTGTCGAGCCATCGATATCGCTGTCGAACTGAGCGCGGCATGCGTGTCGCTTTGGTCAGGCGTGGTCCGAGACTCGGCCGACGAGGAAGCGATCTGGGGCCGCCTCGCCGGCAGCCTTGGTCCCGTGCTTGACCATGCCGCAATCCGCGGCATGGCGCTTGGATTCGAACCGGAGCCAGGCATGGCGATCGACACACTCGCCCGCTACGGCCACCTGCTGGACCGCTTGGAGAGGCCCGAGCACCTGCGGCTGACCGTCGACATCGGCCACCTGGAGTGCATGGGCGAGTGGCCTCTGGACGCGAGGCTCCGACCGTGGACTGACCGCATCGTGAACATCCATGTCGACGACATGCTGGCCTGTCGCCACGAGCACCTGCCGCTCGGTGCAGGCGACGTCGATTTTCCGCCGATCCTTGCCGCCATCGCCGCCGGCGGCTATCGCGGTGGACTCCACGTGGAACTGCCACGCCAGTCGCACCGCTGGGTGGAGACCGCCCGACAGTCCGCCGCCTTTCTCGCCCCTCTGATTTCCCAGGAGTCATCTCAATGAATCCCGCGTCGTCTCCGGTCCACGTCCTGCTGCTCTCGATTCCCGGACTTCGTCAGGAAGATCTGTCTCGCATGCCGACCCTGCAGACGCTGGCGGCTGTCGGTGACTGCGTTCCCCTCGACCCGGGATTTCCTGCCGTGACCTGTCCGGTGCAGGCGACGCTCACGACCGGCACCTCGCCCGCCGTCCACGGGATCGTCGCAAACGGCGTCTACGACCGCGGTACGCAGCACGTGGAAATGTGGATCAGCCCCGATGGCGTGCATCGAAGTCCGAGAATCTGGGATCAGCTCAAGTCGGCCCGGCCGGAGCTACGGACCGCGGCCTGGTTTGGCCTGCAGTCGAAGCATGCAACCGCCGATCTGGTCTGCCTGCCGGCACCGAAACACAATCCCGACGGCACCGAGACGATGTGGTGCCACACGAACCCCGAGCCGCTCTACGCCGCGCTTCGCGACAAGCTCGGCGACTTCCCGCTTCACAAATTCTGGGGGCCCATCGCTGGGATCGAGTCTTCGCAGTGGATCGCCAGGAGCTTTTTGGAGGCCTCCCAGACGAACCCGCCGCAGTTTGCCTACGTCTACCTGCCGCATCTCGACTATGCCGCCCAGAGGACCGGCCCCGACAGCCCACAGGCCCACGCCGCCTGCGGCGAACTTGATGCCGAGATTGCGAGGCTGATCGATGGCTTTGGCGAGCAGGTGGGCCGCGACACTCTCGTGGTGCTCGTTGTGGGCGAATACCGGATCCGGCCGGTGTCGCACACGCTCTTCCCCAATCGTGTGCTTCGTGAGGCCGGCCTGCTGGCCGTCACCGAGACGGCCGACGGCGAACTGCTCAACATGCCCGGCAGCAAGGCCTGGGCGCTGGCCGATCACCAGGTGAGCCACATCTATCTGGCGGACGGACACGACGACTCGCTTGTCGAACAGGTCGCGTCGCTGTTCCGGGGCAGGGCAGGGGTGGCCCGCGTGCTCGTCGGCGCCGACCTCGTGGCCGCGGGCCTTATCGACTCTTCTCCGCCCGGAAAGGAAAGCCGCTGCGGAGACCTCGTCATCGAGAGCACTCCCGACAGTTGGCAGAGCTATTTCTATTGGCTCGATGATGCCAAGGCGCCGCGGTTTGCCCGCACGATCGACATCCATCGCAAGCCGGGGTACGACCCGCTCGAACTCCATATCGATCGGACGAAACTCCCAGCCGTCGCCATTCCGCTCGACGTGTCGCTCGTGAAGGGCTCGCACGGGGCTGTCGATCCGAACGACCCGCACGAGACAGTCTTCATCGCCTCACGCCCCGACATCGTCCACGGCCCGCTGTCCATGCACGAGATCAGAGCAATCGTCATGCGACTCTTCGATTCCCAGTAGCACGCAAGGCGAGCGTCGGCAGTTCACACCCACTCTGCCGGCGGCTCGATCGTGTCGGCCGGACGACGCCCGGCATCGACACGGCCCGAACCGGCCAGCCTGCTCGTTGCCTTGACGGTCATGTCGCCATCGCAGGCGATTTGGCAGGAGAGCCGCAGCCCCTTCTGCCCGGTCAGCCCCTTGGCCGCGAGCACGTCCCGCTCGGCCTTTGTCATGGCGGCTGGTTCGCCCGCCACGAATTCAACGCGGCAGGTGGTGCATCGGGCCACGCCACCGCAGGCATGCAGTTGATCGATGCCGCACTCGTCCACGAGCCCATTGACCAGCCGTTTACCGGCCGGCACCTCGAACGATCCCACCCCTTCGACGGTCAGTTTCGGCATCGCGTGTCTCCTCAAAAAAATGGTTGTGTAGAAATCAGATCTTGGCTGGCGCCGGCGGAACCGCCTTGCCGGTCTCCGGCTGCTTGGCCGGCTCGGGCTTCGCCGCCGCCGGCTTTGGTTGCTTGTCGTCGAGGTTCGCCACCATGTCTTCATTGGTCACGGTCGAGGCCACGCCCTCCGCAGGCACGTCCAGCCCGGCCGTCCAAACCAGTGCGTTGAGCATCATTTTGCGGAAGTCGTCGTTGGACCAGTTCGTGTGGAAATGAGCACCGGTGCAGCCGAAGCCGCGGCCGCCCTCGGGACGCTCGTATGCCCAGGCCAGCACCTCCCGTGATCCCTTGCCGCCACGGACGGCGGGGTTGTTGCTGTGCGGGCCGTCGGGCCGCTCCCGTGTGTCGTCGGGGGGAACGGCCGACAGGATCGCCGTCACGCCGGCCATCGGCTCGCGAAACCGCATGTGGTAATACCACTCGTCTTTGGTCTCGAACGGACGCACGCCCCGCGTGATCGGGTGGCCCTCGGCAATCTCCGTCTTCGCCAGCGTCCAGTGGGGATTCACCGACCAGTTGGGCTCGAAGTAGCCACCCATCCAGTTGAGAAACTCAGGGCCGCCCTTTTCCTTCGGCACCTCGACGGCGTAATGCAGGCAGGCGATGCCGACGCCCCGCTTGGCGAGTGCGTCGATCTGGGCCAGACGGCTGCTCTGGAGCACCGGGTGCCCGCCCCCGCCGTCGGCGAAGAAGAAGATGGCATCGGCATTGTCAAAAGCGGTCGGGTCGGTGGGCCAGCCGCCGGCGTAGGTCGCGGTCACGAGTTGCGGACCCGTTGCCCCGGTCTCGAAGGCCGTGTCGAGGCACTTTTCCGCCAGCAGCGTGCCAGCCCGATGCTCGTGCTCGCCCGGTCCATGGCTCTGCTTGCCTGCCACCAGCACCAGCTTCTTCCGGCCATCCGCCAGCTTCAGTCGCTTCAGGTGGATGTCTTTGAATTCCACCTTCATTGGCGGACCGGCATGCAACTGCAGGGCCAGGATGCCCTCGCCAGCCCGCTTGCCCACCTGCTCGTCGACCAACTCCGACATCAGCTGGCCGTTGATGAAATGCTGGAGCTTCGGTCCCTTGGCGACGATCCGGTAGACGTTCCAGTCGCCCTGCTTGATCGTCTTCTGCAGGTCTTCGGTCTTGCCGATCGGCTCGCCCGCGGTCTTCGTGCCATCGGCGGCGATCGATACCCGTTCGCCGCGATTGGCGAGGATGCCGCGGCCCTTCTCCTCGTACATGATCCCGGAGTAGTTGGTGCCTACTTCGAAGTCACCCTGATAGCCGCCGACGACGAAGTCGCCGTAGTCCTTGCTGCGGTATTGGATGCCGCTATTCCCGCCGGTACCGGTGATGCGATACTTCAGCTCCAACTCGAAGTCGTCGAGGTTGCCCTGCCTCCAAATCAGGAATGTGTTGCCCTTGGTAGGGTTCTCGGCCGTGTTCTGGCCGACGATCACGCCATCCTGCACCGACCAGAACTCGGGTTTGCCCTCCC
>CANETO010000174.1 GCA_947440895.1 Planctomycetaceae bacterium
CCACGCAGGCCACCACGGTGTCGGGCAGGCGGCCGAGCTGCCGGCGGCACTGCTCCACCGTCTCGCGGCCGATCACCGACTGGAAGTCGCGGACGATCCGCGGGAAGGGATGCGGGCCGACGACTGAGCCGATGATGTAGTGGGTGGTCTCGACCGAACCCATCCAGTCACGCATCGCCTCGTTGATCGCGTCGCGGAGCGTGCGGGAGCCACTTTCAACCGGTCGCACCTCAGCCCCCATGAACCGCATGTTGCGGACGTTGGGCGCCTGCCGCCGCACGTCCTCGGCTCCCATGTAGACGACGCAGTCGAGGCCAAAGCGGGCACAGGCCGTCGCCGTGGCCACGCCATGCTGGCCGGCGCCGGTCTCGGCGATAATCCGCCGCTTGCCCATGCGGAGGGCGAGCAGCCCTTGGCCAAGCGTGTTGTTGATCTTGTGGGCGCCGGTGTGGCTGAGGTCCTCGCGCTTGAAATAGATCTGGGCACCGCCGGCGAGTTCGGTGAGACGCTTGGCGAAGAGCAGGGGGGTGGGCCGGCCGACGAACGCCCCCAGGAGGCCGTCGAGCTCCGCGGCGAACGCCGGATCAGCGATCGCCTCGTGGTAGGCCTGCTCCAACTGCTCCAGCGCCGCCGAGAGCGTCTCGGGCACATAGCGGCCGCCAAACCGGCCGAATCGCCCCAAGGCGTCTGGCACCTGAGAGAGAGGCACCTGCGAAAGTGGCGGCACGGTGGTCGAGAGTGCTGGTGTCATGATCGTGGCCGTGGCTCGAGAGGTGGCGTTGGACAAACCGGAGCATTCCGATTGTAGCCTGCTCCGGCACTGCTACCATCGAACCTCTGGTGAAATATGCCCGAATTGCCCGAAGTCGAGACGATGCGTCGCGGAATCGCGCACCTGGCCGGACTGCGAATCACGAGCGTCGCGTTTCCGCGGCACACGGTGCGGCCTATCTCCCTGCAGCCCGCGGCCGAGAGCATGCAAGAGCGGCTCACCGGGCGGACGATCGCGACGGTGCACCGGTTCGGGAAGCGGGTGGCTATCGAACTCGATCCGCACGACCAGGCGGGCCGCTCGTGGCTGGTGATCGAGCCGCGGATGACGGGGCTCTTACTCGTGGCCGATCCGCCGACTCAAGCCCACCTGCGAATGAGTCTGGGACTCGACTCGCAGCAGCACCCACGCCTGCTCTTCTGGGATCGACGGGGGCTGGGCACGATCCGGCTGCTCGATGAACAGGGCCTCGCCGCCGCCTGCGGCCCTGATCGACTCGGGCCCGACGGGCTCGACGTCACGGGTGACGCACTTCGCGAACGGCTGAAGAAATCTCGCCGCGCGGTGAAGGTCGCTCTGCTCGACCAGCAGGCCGTGGCGGGCATCGGCAACATCTACGCCGCGGAGATCCTTTTTGCTGCCGGAATCGACCCACGCGTGCCATGCTCGCGACTCACCGTCGCTCGCTGGGAGCAGATCGCCACGGCGGCCCGCAGCATTCTCGCCGAAGCTGTTCGGCTGGAGGGCTCGACGATCACTGACGAAACCTACAAGACCGCCGACAACCGCTCCGGGCAATTCCAGTTGCAGCATCGTGTCTACGGTCGAGAGGGAACTCCTTGCCGCCAGTGCGGCATGGCCATCCGGCGGATCGTGCAGACGCAGCGAGCGACGTTTTTCTGCCCGCAGTGCCAGTGGCACCCCCGGCGGTGATGCCGTAGGCTTGTTCCAAGACTGTCTCACTCCGGAGGTCAATGGTCATGAGTGCACCGATCCATTCCCTGTCGCGTCGTCATTTCCTCGCCGGCAGTGCTGGAGCCGCCGCGGCAGCCCTGTCGCTTCCCGCTGGCTCAGGCCGTCTCTTCGGCGACGAACCCGCTGCCGCCGTCGCGCAGCAATCGTCCGAGACCCTCGCCGGCCTGCTGCACACCTCGCTCTCACCCCAGCAACGAGAGAAAGTCTGCTTTGCCTGGGATCATGTGCACCCGAAATTCGGTCTGCTCCGCACCCGGGTCGCCAACAACTGGAATGCCACCGAACCCGACGTTGCGGGCAGCTTTTTCACCGGTGAGCAGAAGCGGCTCATTCGCGACATCTTCGACCAACTGATCGCCCCCGAGTGGCATGCCCGCTTTGACAAGCAGTTGGAGGACGACACAGGGGGCTTTGGCCACGGCCAGTCGATCGCCCTGATCGGTGAGCCCGGTTCGGGACAGTTTCAGTTTCTCCTCACCGGCCGGCACATGACGCTGCGGTGCGACGGCGACTCCGCCGAGCACGTCGCCTTCGGCGGGCCGATCTTCTACGGCCATGACGCCGCTGGCGACACGGAGGAGCCGAATCATCCCGGCAACGTCTTCTGGTCGCAGGCCGTGGCGGCCAACGGCGTGTTTGGGATGCTCGACGGCCGGCAGCGTTCACAGGCCCTCGTCGACACGCTTCCCCTGGAGAATGCGGTCGCCTTCCGAGGCCGCGGCACGACGCTGCCCGGTATCGCGGTGACCGATCTTTCTGCCGACCAGCGGGCCGAAATGGATCGCGTGCTCGGCCTCTTGCTCGAACCGTTCCGCGCCGCCGACCAGGCCGACGCGCGAAAATGCCTCGACACGCAGGGCGGCCTCGACGCCTGCCGCCTGGCGTTCTATCGGCAGGGCGACCTCGGCAAGGATGGCGTCTGGGATTGCTGGCGGCTGGAGGGCCCGTCGTTCGTCTGGCATTTCCGCGGCGCGCCCCACGTGCATGTCTGGGTGAACATCGCCGACACGCCCGACATCGCCACCAACGCCTGACGCCACCTGACATTTTCTGGAACTGGAAAACCGCTCCGGCATGACAGACTGCTGCATCATTGGCGGTGGCATCATCGGGCTGTCGATCGCCCGTGAACTGGCCGGCCGGGGACTCTCGGTCCGCGTCCTCGCCCGCGATGCCAGCCGCGACACAGCGTCGTGGGCGGCGGCCGGTATTTTTCCGCCGGCCCCGGACTTTGCCGCCGCTTCGGCGAACGACCGACTGACGGCCTATTCCGACCGACTCCACCGGTCATGGGCCGAGGAACTCCGCGCCGAGACCGGCATCGACAACGAACTGGGCCAGTGCGGCGGACTGCATCTGGCGAGAGATGATCGCGGCGTCGCCCGCCTCCGCGAGGCACAGTCCTCCTGGCATTCGAAGGGCACCCGCTGCGACTGGCTCACCGGCACCGATCTGGCAATTCGGGAGCCTGCCCTCCGGGCGGCGGTCGAGCAGGGCCGGCTCCAGTGCGGGCTGCTGCTGCCCGACGAGATGCGGATCCGCCCCCCGCAGCATCTCGAGGCGCTCAAGCAGTCGTGCCGGATGCGAGGCGTGGAGATCGTGCCGGCAGCCGAGGTGCGGGCAATCGATGTTGCCGACGGCCGGATCGAGGGCATCCGGATCGCCCGCAGTGGCGGTGGGCTGGCGACAGAGACGATCCACTCAGATCGCTACTGTCTGGCGGCTGGTGCCTGGTCGGGCGACCTCGCCGCATTGCTCGGCCTGCACATCGAGACCCGGCCGATCCGTGGCCAGATCGCGCTTCTGCGACTGCCCGAGCAGGTGCTCACTCGGGTGGTGAACGTCGGGCTCGAATACCTCGTGCCACGTGATGACGGCCGGCTGCTCGTGGGCTCGACGATCGAGGATGCGGGCTTTGACAAGGCCACGACCCCCCTGGTGATCGAGCGGCTGATCGCATTCGCACACCACGTACTGGGGCCGCTGCCTGGGGCCGTGCTCGAGCAGTCGTGGGCCGGCCTGCGGCCAGGCTCAGTCGACGGGCGTCCCTTCATCGGTGCGGCGCCCGCCTGCAGCAACGCCTTCGTAGCCGCGGGGCATTTCCGGGCCGGCCTGCATCAATCGACCGGCACGGCCGTGCTGCTCGCCGACCTCATGACCGGCCGCACTCCGGCCCTCGATCTCGCGCCGTTTGCCCCCGGCCGCCGGCCCGAAGCTGGCTCACCCGATTCGGTGCAGGCCTATCTCGCGCGAGCGGCCGAAGCATCGGCCGGGTAGTAAGGCTGCCAGACTCACGCGGCAGTCATGGAAAGCCGTCGGTGGATCGTCTCGACGTCGTCCGGGGTGAGGTGACGATGCGGATCGGCGGTGGCCAGCATGGCGGCCATCTCGGCCAGCCGCACCGAGATCGCAGGCACGCCGCCCGCGATCTCGTGGATCGTACGAATCACGTTTTCACGATCCGCCTCGTCGCCACCGGCCGGCAGCGCAGAGGAGAGCAGTTGCCGTGATTCGGCCAGCGTGAACGGAGGCAGCGTGGCCCGCAGCCGTACCGACTGTTCGAGCCTCGCATCGCCCGCCATGAGCGACAGCAGCCTGCCTTCCCCCGCCAGCACGATGGCGATGCCGTCGTGCTGGCGCCGGCACCGTTCCACAAAGTCGACTAGCTCGTGGGCCACGGCCCGATGCGCGTCGTCGACGAGCAGAACATCGGGGGCGGCGGCGTCCTCTCTCGCGGCCACCTGGCCACGGCCGGCAGCGAGATCCACGCCATTGGCATCCCTGTCGGCCCACCGCAGCAGGCGGACAGAGTGGCCCAGCGGTAGGCCATCCGTGGCAATGACGCGGAGCACCGTCGTCTTGCCCACGCCCGCGGGGCCGCAGAGAAGCGTGATCGCATCCGGCTGCCCGGCCGCGTAGGTCAGCTTCGCCACGGCGGCCTCCTGGGGCCCGGTGAGCTGAGGACGCTCCTCTGAGAACGGGCGTGTCGTGACCAGTCGTGACATGATCGGCACCTCGTCAGGCAACCCGGATGCCGTTGGTCGCAGGCGGCATCATCGTGAGCACTTCGCCAAGCACCTTCAGCCCGACCGCCTCGAGCGCCGCACCACGGGCTTCGCACGCCGGCTGATCGGCACGGCGGACGAGAATCACGGCGTGGCAGCCGAGGCTCTGCCGTTCGAGCCACGCCCTGCGGAACGGCCCTCCCGGAAACCATACGCCCGCATCGACGAGCACGATGCTGCTGCCATCCCCGCCCACCGACGCCCGGTCCAGGGAAGCGCGGTCGTGGCACTCCACGCGACGGCCGCGGATGACGAGCGTCCGCGTCAGGCACTCGACCAACGTGGTCCGGCCTTCGCCCCGGCGGGCGCCGGTGATCGCGATCACCTCGGCTCCGTCCCGGTGGGCATCCTCCACCCGCTTGGCGAGATGCGACCAGGCGTCGGGCACGACCCGCAGCAGCCTGTCGACGAGCGTTCCCATGGCGTCGTCGGTGACCGGCGAGGGATGGATCGATGCGGCGATGGCAGGCTTTGTATGGAGGCGAGTGGGAACCGGCACCGGGGCGGCTATGGCCG
>CANETO010000175.1 GCA_947440895.1 Planctomycetaceae bacterium
CAGGCCGGATTCCGCAGCAGGCTCTTGGGTGTCATCACGATCAGCGGCTTCCGCCACACTCGCAGCACCTGTCGCCTCAGGCAGTGGAACATTTGCGCGGGAGTCGTCGGCTGCACCACCTGGATATTGTCCTTGGCAGCCAACGATAGAAACCGCTCCAGTCGGGCGCTCGAGTGCTCGGGCCCCTGCCCCTCAAAGCCGTGCGGCAGCAGCATCACGATGCCAGAGAGCCGGTTCCACTTGTCCTCGGCGCTCACGATGAACTGGTCGATCACGACCTGGGCGACGTTGACGAAGTCGCCGAACTGGGCCTCCCAGATCACGAGACCATCGGGGCAGTCGAGGCTGTAGCCGTATTCAAACCCAAGCACGCCCATTTCGGAGAGCGGGCTGTTGTAGATTTCGACCGGCGCCTGATCGGGCGACAGATGCTCGAGCGTGCAGTACGTGTCATCGGTGACGGCGTCGTGAATCACGGCATGCCGATGACTGAACGTGCCCCGCTGGCTGTCCTGGCCGGATATCCGAATCCGCAAGCCCTGCGTGGCAAGGCTTGCCAGCGCCAACGCCTCGGCTGCCGACCAGTCGAGCGGCTGCCCGCCCCGCGCCATCTGCTGGCGGCCCTCCAGAAACTTCTGAATCTTGGCGTGGGGCTGGAATCCCTCGGGGAGGGCCACGAGCCGGTCGAGCAGGTGTTCGAGAACCTCGCGGCGGACGCCCGTATCAACGTCGGCCGCCTCGCGTTCACGACCGCCGACATAGAAGGCCCAGACACCACCGACATCGCTGCGATGCACGTAGTCGTCGCTCTTGGCGACCGACAGTTCCGCATCGAGCCGGGCCCGGTGCTCATCGGCGATCTGCATCGCCTCCTCGCGGGTGATCTCGCCGAGTTTGAGCAGCTTTTCGAGATAGCTTTCGTGGACGCTCGGCCGCCGTTCGATCACGCGATAGAGCGCCGGCTGCGTGAACGCCGGCTCATCGGCCTCGTTGTGGCCGCGGCGGCGGAAGCAGTACATGTCGATGACGACGTCGCGCTGATACTCGCGGCGGAAATCCATGGCGAGATTGACGACCTGCGCCACGGCCTCCGGATCCTCGCCATTGACGTGGAAAATTGGGATCTGCAGCATCTTCGCCACGTCGGTGGCATACATGCACGACCGCGACTCCCGCGGTGCGGTGGTGAAGCCGATCTGGTTGTTGACGACCACGTGCAGCGTGCCGCCCGTGCGGTAGGCCTCCAGTTCGCTGAGGTTCAGCGTCTCCTGGATGATCCCCTCGCCGGCAAACGCGGCGTCACCGTGGATCAGAATGACCATGCCGTTTTGACGCGCCTGGTCGGCAGAACGATCCTGCCGGGCCCGCATACGGCCAATGGCCACCGGATTCACAAACTCGAGATGGCTCGGATTGAAGCAGAGCGTGAGGTGAACGCTCCGACCGTTCGCAGCGCCGTAGTCGGTGGAATGCCCGAGGTGGTATTTCACGTCGCCGCGGCCGACATGCAGTTCGGGGTCCATGTCGGCAAACTCGCGGAAGATCCGCTGCGGACTCTTTCCCATGATGTTCGCGAGCACGTTGAGCCGGCCGCGATGCGCCATCGCCAGCACGATGTCGCCGATATCCTGCGAGGCGGCTCGCTCGATCGACATCTCCACCAGGGGAATCAGGCTCTCGGATCCCTCCAGAGAGAAGCTCTTGGCACCAAGAAAACGCTTTTGGATGAACTCCTCGAAGACGGCCGCGGTGGTCATCTGACGGTAGATACGCAGCTGCTGCTTGCGGTCGATTTGGATGCGGTTCTCACACCCCTCCATCCGCACTTGCAGCCACTGCCGCACCCGCAGGTCGTCCATGTGCATGAACTGCACGCCGATCGACCGGCAGTAGGTGTTGCGGAGCCGTTTGATGATCTGCCGCAGCGACATCGACTGCGGTCCCTCGATCGTGTCGGTCGAGAACGACCGATCCATGTCGGCCTCGGTGAGGTGGTAGAACTGCGGGTCGAGTTCCGGCAGCCCCGGCCGCGGCCGGCCGAGCGGATCGATCTCGGCCATCAGATGGCCACGCACCCGGTAGGCCCGCACCAGCTGATCCACGCGGTCCTGCAGAAAGGCCACCCGCTCCTCGCCGGCCGTCCCGGTTGCCACCGGAAGTGGCAAGGGCATTGCCTCCCCCGCCGGCGCGTTGGGCAGCCGAACCTCGCCGTTGGCGATGGCCACGGCGTGACCGGTGGCGATTCCATCGGGTGCGACGAGCTTTTCCACGGGCGGCAGAACCGCCCCATTGCCGTGCAGCGCAGCCGCACCATTGCCAGCGACCGCTGGCGGGGCGACCGCTGCCGGTCCCTGAACAACGCCGTTCCCAGCACCACCAACCGGCACCGTGACCGCCATGCCGCTGGCGAGCGTATCGAAATAGATCCGCCAGTCGGGATCCACGCTCGCAGGGTCGTTTTGATACTGCTCGAAGAGTTCCTCGAGAAAGGCGAGGTTGGCTGTCCCTGCCGCATCGATACTGTCGGTCGTGCTCACTGGTGGCCCTGCAGGTCGTGGCGTTGCGTTAACGAGTCGTCGCGTGGATCAGACGAGGGTGAACAACGGTGACGGGGAGACTGGTGAAGAACGGTGGCAACGCTCACATCGCCAGTAACAACCGTCCCGGACTCTCCAGATACCCGATGATCTCCTTGAGAAACCGGGCAGCAGCGGCGCCGTCGATGACCCGGTGGTCGTACGAAAGCGACAGCGGCATCATCAGTCGGGGTTCGATTCGATCGTCCCGCACGACAGGCATCTTCCTTGAACGGCCCACCAGCAGGATCGCCACCTCAGGCCAGTTGATGATGGGAGTCGAATAGGTTCCACCGATGGCGCCGAGATTGCTGATCGTGAACGTGCCGCCGCGGAGATCCTCGATGCCATACTGCGAGTTCTTTGCCTTCTCAGCCGTATCGGCGACAGCCTGAGCGAGCTGCGGGATCGACATTTCATCACAGTTTCGCAGCACGGGCACGACAAGACCGCGCGGCGTGTCGACCGCCAGGCCGATGTTCACGTAGTCCTTGTAGACGAGCTCGCCCTTCTCCATGTCGATGGAGGCATTGACGACAGGGTGCTGCCGGAGCGACAGGCTCACCGCCTTGATCACGAATCCCAGCGCCGTCAGCTTGACGTTGCTCTTCGCATATTCCTGAGCGCTCGCCTTCCGGAGATGTTCCAATTCAGTGACGTCGGCGTCGTCGAAATTCGTGAGGTGCGGAATCGTGGACACGCTGCGGAGCATGTTGGCCGCGATCGTCTTTCGCATGCGCGACAACTGCTCGCGGCGAATCGGCCCCCAGTCATCCCGCTGCGTCGACCCCGACTTGCCGGCCCCCGACCGCGTTGCCGAGCCCTGACCGCCCGCCTGCCGCACGGCAGTGATGACGTCTTCGCGGATGATTCGGCCGGAGGGCCCGCTGCCCTGCACCCGCCCGAGGTCAACACCCAACTCCCGCGCCAGACGCCTCACCGCCGGGCCCGCGGGATCAACTGCCGCTGAAGTGGTCGCAACCTCTTCAGCAGCTTCCAGCGAAGGCTGCTCGCTGTGGACTGCAGCAACGGGGGCCGCGGCCACCGGGGCCGCAGGCCTCGCGGCAACTGGCGCGGCAACTGGCGCGGCAGCCACTGGCTGCACTGGGGCCGGGGCTGCCGCCGCGGCCGGCTTCGCCGCCGGAGTGGACGTCGGAGCTGCCCCCGCCGCATCAAGCAGCACCAAGGTCTGCCCCACTTTGACCGTATCGCCCTTCTTGACGAGCACCTGGGCAATGCGGCCGCCGGGAGGACACGGCACCTCGATCACGGCCTTGTCTGTCTCCACCTCCAGCAGCGCCTGCCCCGGCTTGACGACGTCGCCTTCCGCAACGAAGACGGTCACGACATCGCCAGACGCGATGTTTTCGCCCAGATCGGGCAGCTTGAATTCGGTTGCCATGGACTCCGTTACTCGGGGGTTATCGCTGGTCTGAGCGGTTTGAAAGAAAGTCAGTCGGTCAAGTCAGGATCCTTGCCGTGCGGCTCACGCCGAGGCGGCGTCGATCTTGTCGGGATTCACGCCCAGCCGCCGGATCGCCTCGGCGACGACGTGGGCTCCAATGGCACCGGTGGCGGCCAGCCTCGACAGCGTGCCGATCGCAATGCACTCAGCATCAACCTCGAAGTGCCGCCGCAGCGGGCCGCGGGTGTCGCTGCGGCCAAATCCATCGGTGCCCAGGGTGAACAGTCCCCCCGGAATCCAGGGATCAAGCTGCTCGGGAACGGTCCGCACATGATCACTAGCGGCCACGAACACCCCGTCGGTGCCAGCCACCGCGTCTTCAAGGTAGCTTCGCTTCGGCGTCGACTCCGGATGCAGCATGTTCCAGCGGCGGCACTCCTGCGCCTCGCGACGCAGTTCCTTCCAACTGGTCACGCTCCACACCGTGCTGGTCACTCCCCAGTGCTCGGCGAGCAGATCAGCAGCCCGGATCACTTCCCGGAGGATGGCACCCGAGCCGAGCAGGTTGACGTGCGGCAGCGGGCCCGCAGCCGGCGACGCAGCAGGCACCTCACGGAGCCGGTACATCCCCTTGAGAATGCCCTCCTGACAGCCAGCCGGCATCGGGGGCATCTCGTAATTTTCGTTGTAGACCGTGATGTAGTAGATCCAGTCCTCGCCCTTGGCGTACATGCGATCGAGCCCCTCGAGCATGATGACCGTGGCCTCGTAGACGAAGGCCGGGTCGTAGACCTTCACCGTGGGATACGCGATGGCGAAGAGTTGGCTGTTGCCGTCCTGATGCTGGAGCCCCTCACCGGCGAGCGTCGTTCGACCGGCGGTGCCCCCGAGAAGGAAGCCGCGGGCCCGACAGTCGCAGGCCGCCCAGATCTGGTCGCCGATCCGCTGGAACCCGAACATCGAGTAGTAGATGAAGATCGGGATCATCGGCACGCCATGGCTGGCGTAGGACGTGCCCGCAGCAATGAAGCTCGAGATGCTGCCCGCCTCGGTGATGCCCTCTTCCAGAATCTGCCCGTCCTTGGCCTCGCGGTAGTAGAGCAACTGGTCGGAGTCGACCGGCTCGTAGAGCTGCCCGGCGTGGGCGTAGATCCCACACTGCTTGAAGAGCGGATCCATGCCGAAGGTCCGCGACTCGTCGGGGACGATCGGAACGATGTACTTCCCGATCGTCTTGTCCTTCAGCAGCGACGCCATCAGAGTCACCACGCCCGTGGTCGTGGAGACCTCGCGACCGGCGCTTTTCTCGATGAAACCAGCATATTCTTCG
>CANETO010000176.1 GCA_947440895.1 Planctomycetaceae bacterium
AACGGCGGCCGCCGACAGGGAACCTCTGTCAGCGACCGGCACTGGGGATTGAACGGGGAAACTGGTCCGCCAGCAGCGCCTCGGCATGGGTCTGCGCCGCCGCCCACTCAGGATCATCGATGCGGTTAACGAGTTCGTCTGACTCCTGCCCGTGGTCGTAGATCTCGCGGGCGAGAACGGCGCCGTCGCGCCAGTCCCGCCATTCGGTGTAACGCACCTCCGCCGTGCGGACGCTCACGCCCATCGCCGCGGGCTGGCCGCCCGGCTCGCGGTCGAAATAGGCCGGCCGCGGGTGCTGTGTGAAGGCGGCCACCTTCAAAGCCTGCGCCGTATCGCTGAGGACCGGTGCCAGACTCACGCCCTCGAGCCCCGCGGGCATCGGCAGCCCGCAGAGTTCCACGAGCGTCGGAAAGAGATCGATCAGTTCAACAATCGCCACGGTGCGTTCTCCGGCCCGCCGGCACTTGGGCGGCACGATGAGGCAGGGCACGCGAGCATCGAGTTCGAAATTGGAGTTCTTGGCCCACAGGCCATGTTCTCCCAGGTGATAGCCGTGATCGCCCACGAACAGAATGATCGTGCGGTCGAGTCGCCCGCTGCGTTCCAGGGCGTCGAGCACCTTGCCGAGTTGGGCATCGAGGTAGCTGATATTGGCAAAGTAGCCGTGCCGGATCTCTGCAACCTGCTCCGGCGTGAGATGCACCTGATCAGGCGGAGTGCCGAGCAGTTCGCGGCTGTCGTGGAACGCCAGTTCCACGGCGCCCGTCGGCCGAGCGGGATTGAGTGGGGGCAGGGTGGCCCGGTCGTAGAGATCCCAGTATTGCTTTGGTGCATTGAACGGGGCGTGGGGCTTCCAGAACCCAACCGCCAGGAACAGCGGCTGATCCTGCGCCTCCTGAATCAGCCGGACCGCCTCCGCGGCGACACGACCATCGTAGTAGGCCTCGTCCGGCACATCGCGGCACTCGTAGAGTGGCGCCGCCGGCAGCGATGTGCCGTAGGCCCGCGGTGCAGGCGATGCCAGATTGGGAGGCAGAGGCCCCGGCACCAAAGCCAGGTTGGCCCCCTGCTGGGCAAAGTGCAGAAACTCCGGCGCACTCCAGGAGCGGGAGTCACCCTTTTCGCTGGTGTGCCAGTTGTGGAAGATTTTCCCCACGCACCGCGACGAGTAGCCGTGATCCTTGAACCACTGCGGCAGCGTGGTCACATCGGGATGATGGGTGCGGAAGTGCGTGCTATTGTCCCAGACCCGCAGGCTATCGGGGCGGCGGCCGGTGAGCAGCGATGACCGGGAGGGATTGCAGAGTGCCTGCTGGCAGTAGGCGCGGTCGAACTGCACCCCACGACGGGCCAGGCGGTCGAGATGGGGCGTGATCGCCGCGGAGCCGTAACTGGCCAGTTCGGGGCGGTGGTCATCCGCCATGATGAAGAGCACGTCGGGCCTGCTGACCGAGGCGGTGTTTTCGGCCCCGGCATCCGTCGGCAGCAGCAGCCACGCGGCGACACAGACACATCCGAGAATAAGACGCGTCACCCTGTTCATCTTGGAGCGATCCACGCGAATGTTTCCCGAGCCGCGACTTCGGCATGACCGTCCCCGCCGATTGGCCCTTCAGGCCAATTCTTCGATTGTAGGGGTTCGATCGGCACTGTCATGGCCACAGCCGGGGGGCCGGATAACCTCAGCGGCAACCGAGCGGGATCAAACGTGGTTACGGCCGCTGGACGCATAGCGTATAGTCTCACCCGCTCTCGAATCCAAGCACTGGAATCAAGCATGAGGGGGACGTCATGACACAGACAGCCGGCACCAATCTGCTCGACGACCGCCACGTGGCGGAATACGCCCGCGAGGGCTTCGTGATCGTGAGACGCCTCTTCGACGCGGAGGAGATCGATCTCCTCCGCCGGGCCGCCAAGGAAGACCGTGAACTCGACGCCCACGCCTTCGGCCGGGCCGATGGCGAGGGGGGCACCGTGCGGCTCTCCCTATGGAACCATCCCGGCGACGGCATCTACGGCATGTTCGCCCGTTGCGAGAGGATGGTGCGCTCGGCCGAGAGGCTCCTCGATGGTGAGGTCTATCACTACCACTCGAAAATGATCATGAAGGACGCCCGCGTGGGCGGAGCGTGGACCTGGCACCAAGACTACGGCTACTGGTACCAGAACGGCGTGCTGGCGCCGCTGCTCACCAGCGTGTCAATCGCCGTCGACCGGGCCACGAAGGAGAACGGCTGCCTGCAGGTGATTGCCCGCTCTCACGAACTGGGGCGAATCGAGCACGTGCTCAGCGGTGAGCAGGCCGGTGCCGACATGGAGCGGGTGAACGTGGCGCTCGAACGATTGCCGCTCGTGTACTGCGAGATGGAGCCGGGCGACGCCATTTTCTTCCACGCCAACCTGCTGCACCGCTCCGACATGAACCGCTCGGACGAACCACGATGGTCGATGATCAGCTGTTACAATGCCGCCCGGAACGATCCCTACAAGGATTCGCACCACCCCCGCTATACCCCGCTCGACGTCGTGCCCGACGCACGAATCCGGGAGGTGGGGATTCGACGTTTCGCCGACTCGGGGACCGACGTGGCCTGGCTGACCGATGAGAAGGACCGCGCGGCCCGACTCCTCAAAAAGCCGATCTGACTGACGAGCGGCAGCATCAGGCATCCACTATCCACAAGCCATGGAGCAGCCAAGAACCATGCCGACAGTCACACAAACCTCGCAGGCCATCCATCGCCGCGCGTTCATGCAGCACGTTGTCACCGTCGGGGCCGCCACCGCACTGGCGCAGAGGACGGCGTTTTCCGCCACCCCCAGTGAGCGAGTGAATCTCGCCTGCTGCGGCATTGGTCACCGTGGCGCGGATGATGTCAGGTCGCTGCATGCCACGGGGCTGGCGAACATCGTGGCGATCTGCGACACCGACATGGGCGCGCCGCACACTCAGGAAATTCTCAAACTCTTCCCAGACGTGCCGCGGTTCCAGGATTTTCGGCGCATGTTCGACACCCTGGGTCGGGAGATCGACGCGGTGAGCGTGGGGGTCCCCGATTTCTCGCACTTCCCCATCGCGATGCTGGCGATGTCGCAGGGCAAGCACGTTTATTGCGAGAAGCCGATGGGGCACAGCTTCCGCCAGATTGAACTGATGATGGCGGCGGAGAAGAAATACAACGTCGCCGCACAGATGGGAAACCAGGGCCACTCGGAGGCGAATTACTTTCAGTTCAAGGCATGGGTCGATGCGGGCATCATCAAGAACGTCACGAAGATCACCGCCTTCATGAATAGCTCACGCCGGTGGCACGGCATGGATGTCTCAGGCTATCTGCCCAAGCAGCCGATCCCCGACACGCTCGACTGGGACAGCTGGCTTTCGACGGCACAACCGCATGACTACAACCAGGGCTACGTCAACGGCGATTGGCGGTCGTGGTTTGATTTTGGCAACGGCGCCCTCGGCGACTGGGGCGCGCACATCATCGACACGGCCCACGAGTTTTTGAATCTGGGACTGCCGACCGAGGTGGATGCCGTGAAGCTCGAGGGCCACAGCCCGTACATCTTCCCGCAGGCCTCGACGCTGGCCTTCCGGTTTCCGGCCCGCGGCACGCAACCGCCGGTCGAGCTGACCTGGTATGACGGGCAAAACAACGCGCCGCCATTGCCCGAATCGATCGGCGAGGACGAAGAAAACACCGATCTGCCGCCCGATACCGACGGAAAACGCCCTCGCAAGAAACGCGGCCCTGGCAAGGTGATTTACGGTGAAGGCCTGACGTTCTTCGGCGGCTCCCATGGTCGCACGCTGCGCATCATCCCGGAGGAGAAGGCACGCGAGATGGCGTCGTCGCTCCCAACGGTGCCCGATAGTCCTTCCAACCACTTCGAGAATTTTCTGCTCGCCTGCAAGGGCGAGGAGACATGCCGCTCGTCCTTCGCGGTGGCCGGACCACTCTGTCAGGCGATGGCACTCGGGGTCATCGCCCAGCGGGTGAATGCGAAGCTGGCGTTCGACCCGGCCACCAAGCAGATCACCAATCATCAGGCCGCCAACGATCTCCTGGCCGGCGCACCGCCGCGCAAGGGCTGGGAAGAGTTCTACCGGATGTAGCCGGGCGGACCGCCGCCGTTCTCCCGGCGTCGCCAGACGCCCACCGAATCGAGAGCCGTTGCATTGTGAACGCCCTCCCGCCCCAGCGGCTGGCCCCACCGAGCAGCCATTGACGAGGGCGGAACTTGGGCTCACGCTACACTCTTGAAATGACCCAATCGAATTCGAACCATCGCCTCTCCGGAGACAAGACTGTGCCGCACCTTCGATCCTCTTTGCTCGTCGTCGCCGTCGCGTTCTCAGTCGTTCACTCCGCAGCACCGCCCCTTCGTGCGGATGAAGCACCCCAGTGGAAGAAGCACACCATCAACCACCGGTCACCATTCGAGGCGGTGGGCGTCGCCGATGTGAATGGCGACGGCAAGCCCGACGTGTTTTGCGGAGACTCCTGGTATGCCGCTCCCACGTGGACGCAGCACAAGGTGCGGAATGTTCCCCCGGGAACCAATCCGCAGTACCACGAGGATTTCGCCGATGCGCCGCTCGACGTCAATGGAGACGGAAAGGTCGACATCGTCACGTGCGCCTACTTCAGCAAAACAGTCGCCTGGGTGGAGCAGCCGGCGGATCCCACGACGCCATGGACCGAACACACGATCGACCTGCCCGGCTCCATGGAGACGGGCTATCTCCTCGATCTCTATGGCGACAAGACGCCCGTCTTCATTCCCAACGTGGGCGACAAGGTTGTCTTCTATGAACTCGCGTCGAAATCCCCGGCCGTGGCATGGACCAAGCGATCGCTCGGCACCCAAGGCGCCGGCCACGGAATTGGCCATGGCGATATCAACAGCGATGGAAGAATCGATCTGATCGCTCCGACGGGCTGGTACGAACAGCCGGTCGAGCGAACGGGCGAATGGGTATTCCACCCGGAGTTTCAGTTCGGAACCGCCAGCATCGAAATCATCGGCCATGACTTCGACGGGGATGGAGACACCGATGTCGCCTGGGGAATGGGACATGAATTCGGTTTGTACTGGCTGAAACAGTCGACCGACGCAGACGGCAAGCGGACGTGGACGAAGGAGGACATCGATACGAGCTTTTCACAGGTCCACGTATTGGCTCTCGCAGACTTCGATCGCGACGGCGAAATGGAGTTCGTCACGGGAAAACGGATCTACGCGCATGCCAGTGAGCCCGGCGCCACGGCGGAGCCCTGCCT
>CANETO010000177.1 GCA_947440895.1 Planctomycetaceae bacterium
GGCTCAACCTCTGCCACGACCAACTGCCCCCGGCCGCCCGCAGGCTCGCCGATACCTGCGGCATCGAATGGCCGCTGCGCAATCCCTTCCAGAGCATCGTTGCCCGGGCCCTCGAAATGGCCGCTGCCTTTGAAACGGCCGTGGCGATCGCGCGGGACGCCGTGGCCGAGATCCATCCCTGCCGGGTGGAAGTCGTTCCCCGCGAGGGCACCGGCTGCCATGCCACGGAGGCGCCGCGTGGGCTCCTCTACCATCGCTACTCGGTCGACGCCGAGGGGCTGATCAGCTTGGCCACGATCATTCCCCCCACCTCACAGAACCAGGCGCAGATCGAGGAAGACCTCCGCGTCCTGCTCCCCTCGGTGCTCCATCTCGACGATGCCCTGGCCACACAACGCTGTGAACACCTCATCCGCAGCTACGATCCCTGCATCAGCTGCGCCACGCACTTCCTCACACTCACCGTGGACCGGGCACAAAAAAAGCTGCCGCCCCCGGAGGAGCGGCAGCCGTAGAAACACGTTTGGTGGGCTGCATCAACGGCGAGCCCGTCGACTGGCCATTATCGGCGCAGCCCCCCGGTACAGTCAGTTTGCATCAATTGACCACCTCCTTTCGAGAAAGAAACCCCAGCCGCCGCGACCACTGCGAGGTCGCCGCCGGGACATTTTCTCCCCAGCCGTCGCTGGAGAACACGCTACGATTTTAGCCGGTCGCCCTGCCAAGGCGAGTTTTTTTTCGCACCGTTTTTTTGTGGAGGTTTTCGCCGTGTCCGCCGTTCCCGTCCCCGCTGTTGCCGTCGGCGACAAAGCCCCCCCGTTCACGGCCACCCTTCAGGATGGTGGCACGTTCGACTCCGCCACGCTCCTCGGCAGGAAGTCGCTCGTGCTCTACTTCTACCCCAAGGACAACACTCCGGTCTGCACGCAGCAGGCGTGCGCGTTTCGCGACGCCTACGCAGAGTTTGTGAAGGCTGACGTGGACGTGATCGGCGTCAGTAGCGACACGCCGGAGAGTCACCGGCGGTTTGCGGCGAAGCACCGTCTGCCCTTTCCGATCATCAGCGATCCCGACAATGCGTTGCGGAAGCTGTTCGGCGTTCCGCGGGCCTTGTGGATTTTTCCTGGCCGTGTCACCTACGTGATCGACAAGGAGGGCGTGGTACGGCTGGTCTACAACGCCACGCTGGCCGCTGAGCCGCACGTCCGCAAGGCACTCGACGCGATCACGAGTCGGTAACCGCGCCCCCGCTGCCGCCATGGCGGGCCGCCCACGCGGCCTCGACTTCATCGCAGGCATGGCCCAGCCCGTCGTCATCAGCCAGTCGCGTGGCGACAGCGTGGCAGCGGGCGGCCACGGTTGGGTCAGTGAGCAGACCGCGGATCATCTCGGCCAGCGCCGGCCCGCGAAACTGCCGCGGCGACAGCGATCGTCCCACACCGATGCGTTCGACGTGGGCCGCATTGTCGTACTGGTCAAATCCCATCGGCATGATCACCTGCGGCACGCTCGCTGCGAGCGCCTGCGACATCGAACCGATGCCGCCGTGATGGACGAGCAGAGCCGATCGCTGGAGCAGCCAGCGGAATGGGACAAAGTCGACGTGCTGCACGCCGTCGGGAAGCGTTGCCGGCACCTGCTCCGGAAACCGCGTCAGCAGCAGTCCACGCTGGCCGAGGAGCCGGCAGGCTTCAGCGGCGGCCGTGAAGAAGTCGTGGCCAAACACATTGGCCGAGCCCGGCGTGAACACCAGCGGCGGTGAGCCGGCCGAGGTGAACCGCGCGACATCGGGCGACGGCTCGACAACACCCTCCTCGCTGTAGAGCGGAAAGCTGGTGAGCCTGGTCTGCGCAGGCCAGTCGGGCTGGGACGGGGCGAACCACTCCGGAAACATCGCGATCAATCGGAGCGGCGAATGCATCCAGTCGCGGAACACACCGCGGACCGGCGGCAGCCCGAAGCGGCCTCGAAACTCGTTGAGCCACGGGCAGATCGCGCGATCCGAGATGGCATCGATGATCCGCCACTGCAGGCGTCTGAACCAGGCCGGCCCGCGGTGCACGAGCAGCACCGGCAAGCTTGGGCCCTGGAAGTCGCTGCGAAAGAGCATCGGCGAGAGGTGGATGCTCACCAGCGGGATGCCCTGCGTTTCTTGGGCGACGCGAGCCCCGAAGGCCAGACTCGAGCCGCAGACGAGCGTGTGGCCCGGCGTCTGGGTCGCCACGATGCTGCGGTAGACCGGCTCGAGCAAGGGGCGAACGGCGAGGTCGAGGATCGTCTTGGTGCCGTGCAACGGATGCCAGATCCGCGGGTTGCGGATCATCTCCCGAAAGTCGACCTCAGGCAACGGGTCAACGAATTCGAGACCGGCCTGCTCGACGAGGCCGCGGAAGTAGCCGGCGGTGATGACGGTCACCCGGTAGCCACGCTGCTGCAGGGCCCGCCCTAGGCCGACGAACGGATGCACGTCTCCCGAACTGCCAACCGTGCAGAGAATGACGTGCCGCAATGTGATACCCGTCGCAGCGTGCATGGCGCATGGTTCCTTCGACACATCTCGGCCGTCGAACGCCTTGGAGCTCAGTCCTTGTCGATTCGCCAGATATCGAGAACGATCACCGTCGGCGGATCGCTGAGCACGTCAAACTGTATGGCGATCGGTGTCACGAAACCCACGCGTACCGTGTCGTATCGCGACTCGCCGAAGTCGATAGGCCCCCTTGCGAGCCAGAAATCGATCTCTCGCACCGCCCGCACGACGCGTCCGTCCGCTTCATCATTGCGAATCAATGACTGAAGCCCCTCGTCTGCCTCTGGTGCCCAGAAGACGAAATGCCTCATCGGACGCCCATACTCCGGAGAATCTCATCGAGCGTCCGGCCTGACCGCGGGCCGCGGCGATGCTCGGTCAGTTCGGCCGAGCGCGGAATCTCGAAACCCTCGGGGGGCTGCCCTGGGCGTCGCCCATCGGGCACGAAATACCCTATGACACGTCCTTCGGCGTCGCAGATCTCTGCTGTGTGATCGACGATGGCATCCAGCCGCTGGCAAGCGTCGGCGTCGAGCGTGATTCGGGTCATGCGATGAACCTCCGCAGAACAGGTTCGTAATCTTCTTGATAAGAAGTCATCGGCCAACGCCATATCGCGTGCCGCGACGATCTCACCATCATAAGCGACGGTCTGCTCAGCGGCCCAACAGCGACTTTTCTCAGCTCGTCGACTAATTCAGTCCGCTCTTGCGGAAGTCCCAGGGCGCTGCCGGACTGGGCTGGGCCCAGAGGCCGAGCCGCTGAGACTGGGCCTGTGTCTGCAGCGCCGCCAGCGATGTGTCGCGGGAATAGTCTCCATAATGCCAGGCATTGCCGGTGGCGACCATCTGCCTGTTCACGTCGACGCCGTTCATGGAGAGATGACCGATCCAACGGCCGTAGCGATCCTTGCCGTCTTCCGTTACCTCGACCGTTTTGCCAAACACCAGCTCGGCCAGCACCTCGCGCGAGACCTTGCCGTAGTCCTGGCCGATCTCCGGTGCGTCGATCTCGGCGAGCCGTACCTTCTGCTGCTGGTTCGATTCGTCGAGACAGGTGATGGTGTCTCCATCGTGCACGCCCACCACCCGCCACAGATGGGGACCGACAGAGCGTCCCGCCGGCGGCTGCGGCGGAGAGACGCTCACCGGCTGTGCGGGTGTCGATGACGGCCCGATGGGCGTGGAGAACGATGACACTGGCGACGGGGCAGTGGCCTCGGGCTGCGCTGCCGCGGCGATCGCGGCCGCCGAACCGGCGACCATCGGGGGCGCGAGCGCGGCCACCGACGGGCCGGCTGACGTGTCTGGAGCCATGGGCGGCGCGGCGACCGATGATGCGGCCCACTGGTCGGGTGGTGGGGGCACCGGCAGTGGGTCGGCTGCGGCCGGAGTGGATGGCTGTGGATACGCAGGGGGGGCCGAAGCAAAAGCCGAGGGAGATGCTGCCGCTGGCGGCACGATCGGCGTGCCTTTGAGGGCCGGTGATCCCGGCGGATACTGATACGGCACGGGTTGGTAGCGGGTCACGGTGGCAGGCGGCAGCGTGTAGGCCGGCACCTGAGCACCCTGCGTCTGGTAGTTCCAGCCTTGCATCGTGGCCGATTGCGGAGTCGGCATCGCCTGCCGACGGTTCACCTGCGACGCGCCGGGGACGGTGGCCGCGGCGAGCACAGGCGGTCCGATGGTGTAGGTGAACACATAGGTCGGCGCGTAATACATCGTGAGCGGGCGGCCGTCCGGTCCCACGCCCTGATACGGCACGGCCTGCGGCGTCCATCCGGCAGGGATGGGGCCGCCTTGAATCACGGCCGAAGGAAGTGCCTGGGCCTGCCAATAGGGAAGGGATCCCGAGACGCCCAGTCCGGGGGCCGCCGTGCCCGAAACGCCACCGGTGGCCCAGGCGTTCTCGGCAGGATTGGCGGCGGGTATCTGCGCGGAGCCAGCGCGACCGGCTGTGCAGAGGATGCCCACTGCCATAAACCGGACCAACAGCAAACCAAAGCCTTGTCGGCGTCCCTGCCGCACGTTGTTCGCCCTCCTGGCGATCTCCGGGTTGTACCGCCAACGGCCGCATCTCCAGAGAGGACTTTCGGGTCTCCTCGGGCGTCGCGGCATCTGGAAGGGAGCATCGGTTTTTCCGGGGATTTCCGTGGAATTGCCCCTCGTGTCACGGCATGGATTGCCGCGCCGGCACGACCTGGGGGCTTCAGGAAGGTTGCGGAAGCTGCCTGGGTTGGAATTCCGCCGCGGGAGCCGCGTACACTCGCCGCCATGCGTCAGTGGTCACTCATCGTCGTCGCCGTGATCGCTGTCAGCGCCGCGGTCCTGGCCGAGGCAGCCGAACCGACCGTCACGGCGGCAGACCCCACCATCCGATCGCTGGTGGCGTCGGCGCGACGGGCGGGGTTGCGGGTGCTGGAAGGCGACCACCTCGTGCTCATCACCGATCGACCGGCCCGCGCCGGCGATGGTGTCGAGGATCTCCCATCCATCTTCGATGAGGCTTTTGTGACGTGGTGCCGTCACTCTGATCTCGACCCGGCAGGGCATCGCGACTGGCGGGCCTGCGGCTGTCTCGTGGTGGATCGGGAGCGGTTCCGCGCCGCCGGGCTGCTACCGGATACGGTCCCCGAATTCGCCAACGGCTTTTGTCAGCGCGAGCGATTCTGGCTGGCCGACCAGTCGAATCCCGCCTACAGGCGGCACCTGCTGCTGCACGAGGGCGTCCATGCCTTCAC
>CANETO010000178.1 GCA_947440895.1 Planctomycetaceae bacterium
CGGCCGAGAGAGAGGCGAAATCGTCCTCCCGGACGAGCACGACCGCGTCCGGTCCCGAAGCGAGAAAGCGGAGGCACTCATCGCGATCGGGTTCCTGCCAGGCGGTGACATGCCCGTGGGCGTAGTAGACGACGTTGGGCGTGATCTGGGTGAACGTGCCGAGGCGGGCATGGCCGCCGGCGTGGCGGTGGGCTTCTTCCACGAGCGCCGGCAGCGCATTGGCACCGGCGATGCGGGCCGCCGCCGGCCCGACGGCGAGCGCCGTGAACACGAGCCCCGTGACGGTGAGGGCAGTGATGGCCCGCAACGGTTCCTGCCGCCAGTGCCAGAGACAGGCGGCGCCAAGAATCGGGACAAGGCCCACGAGGGCGGCCGGGGCGGCGCCCGTAAGACCAAACCGTTCGGCCACGATCACAGCAGCGGCCGTGATCACGCCACCGAGTGCGAGCGAGAACGTGCCGGCGGCCATCCAGGCCGGATGGGCCCAGCGGCCGCGTTCAGCGGCAGCCACGCCGGCCGCCGCCACGAGCAGCGCCGCGGCCGGATACGCCGGCAGCACATAGTTGGGGAGCTTCGTCGCGGAGGCGGAGAAGCCGCCCACCCAGACGGTGATCCACACAAGCGCGAGGCTGAGCGCGTGCCTCGATGCGGGGGCATCGGCCCGGTTCCAGACACGCCAGAGCGTCACGACGATCGCCAGTGGCAGGAAGCACGACCACGGAAAGAATCCGACGAGCATCGCCAGAGGATGCAGCAGCACGCTGCCCCCGTGACGCTCCATCGGAGCCACGAACCGTCCCACGTTGTGGATAAAGAAGAAGCCGTCGAGCCAGGCGCCGTCGGTGCGGAGGGAAACCGCCGTGTACCAGGGGGCGGCCACGGCGAGCATCGCCGCGCTGATCATGACCAGTCTCGATGAACGGAGCACATCCCAGGCGGCGGGCAACGACGCAGACAGCAGGCCGCTGATCGTCGTCGTGGCCGGTGGAGCGAGTCGTCGTTGGATAGCCAGCCAACCGGCCCACGGCAGCACCACCGCCAGCGGGCCGACGAAGCCGATTGGTCCCTTGCAGACCACGGCCAAGCCGAGGAGTCCGCCAACCGCAGCCGCGCGGCGCCACGAGAGCCGCGGCAGTCCGGTTCCTGCGACAGAGCCTTCGGCCAGCAGCGGTTCTGCGAAGAGAATCGTCGCCCAGGTCGTCAGGCAGGTCAGGATCGCATCGGGCGTGGCGGCATGCGCCTCGATACCGACCAGCAGGCTGCCAACGTAGGCCAACGCCGCCACGATGCCGGTTGTAGGACTGAACCAGCGTGTGCCCGCCCGCAACAACACGAGCGCCGTGAGCAGCGTGGCGACAGCCGCCGGCAGCCGGGCCGCAATCTCCGAGGTGCCGAAGAGTGTGTAGGAGGCGGCCATGGCCCAGTGCATCAACACCGGTTTGTCGACGGCGAGTTCGTCGTTGAACATGGGCACGATCCAGTCGCCCGTGTCGACCATGGTACGGGCGATGGCCGCAAACCTCGGCTCGTCCTCGTCCCAGAACGGCGTGGCCACAATGCCCGCAGCGAGGCTGAAGATCGAGGCCACCAGAACGATGAAGAGTGGTCGACGGTCCTGCATGGCGGGCTCCGGGAAAACGGTGTCTGGAGAAGTGTGAGGGGGGATGGAGGATCAGTGGGCAAAGGCGAGCGGATCGTCCTGCCCCGCGAGGGGCCCGAGCACCAGATACTCGTGGCGGGAGAGTGTCGGCACCCGTGCCAGCACGCCGTAACCGAAGGGCAACGCCGCGGCGACGACTGTTTCCTGGCGGCCGTCGATCACCACCCGGGCACGGGGATGCTGCCGGAGGTGGGTGGCGACGTCGGCAGGGGTCTCGAGTTTTGTGACCGTCGAGCCCGTATAGAAGACGAGGCTGGGGGGGACGTTCCAAAGGCATGCCCACCGGCACTCGCGGGCTGGAAGCTCGAGCTGCGCGACCAGGGCTCGCGAGCCCTGGGCATGGCTGAATGACTCAGCGGTGACCGACGCCATCAGGGAGACGAGCAGGCATGCACCGACAGCGACGGCGGCCAACGCCCGCTGCCGATCACCCGCCGATTGGCTCTGCCATGCAACGGCTGCCGTAGCCAGCGGGATCAGGCCAAGCACGCCCAGCCAGGCGTTGCCTGCGGCGAGCCTGCCGGAGGCGAGAGGCAGGCCAATCGCAATCGCCACACCGGTTGCCGCGAGGATCGACCAGGCCAGCCTCATCACCAGACCGACGGTCTGGTCGGGCCCTCGCTCGTCCAGACGGGTCGGAAACAGCTGCGGAAATCGCTCCAGGAAGCGAGGCCTGCGAAAGTCGACGCGGCCGCCGGCCCAGTCGGCGAGAAACAGTCCGGTAGCGATGGCGAGGGCCGGGTAGGCCGGCCAGATATAGCCGGGCAGTTTCGTGCCCGCGCAGGAGAAAGCGCCGATCCAGGCGAGCATCCAGCAGACGAGGAGTAGGAGCGGTCTGCGGCGGGGGTCGGCTGTCGGCGACCGCAGGACGACCGCGGCGTGCGTCAGCATGGCGGCGAGAACGATTGACCAGGGAAAGAACCCGACTGCCACGACGGCGGGATAGTAGAGGATCGAGCCGGAGTGCCCCTCCATCGGTGCCGTAAAGCGGCCGAGGTTATGCACCAAGAGAAAGCCGCGGAGCCATTCGCCGTCGGTGCGGAGGCCAACCCAGGCATACCAGGGGACCGCCACCGTCGCGGCTGCCAGAAGGATCGTAGCCGGCCGCACGCGGGCGAGTGCCGCCAGCCAGCCGACGGTGGCAGACGTCTGTTTTTGGGAGGCTGCAAACAGCAGGAATGCCAGCAACGGGAGGCCGACGCCGACAGGACCTTTGGCGAGTATGGCGGCGCCGCAGGCCGCCCCAATGCCGATCGCCGAAGAGGCTGAGAGCGAGCAGGCGTCGCTGGTTGAGCCGCCGCTGGTGCCATTCCGGTAGCCGATGCCACGCACGAAGAGCCAGAGGGCGAGCGTGGTGAAGAAGAGCAGTGGCGCATCGGGTGTGGCCGCGCGGCCGCCCACGGCCGTCCAGATGCAGGTGGCCAGTGCCAGGCCGCCGAGCAGGCCGGCGGTCGGCCCCAGAAGCAGGCAGCCTATCTGCCAGGTGAGCAGGCAGGTGCCGATCGTGAGCAGGGCGGAGCCGATTCTGGCGCCCGTCTCGTTGCGGCCGTAGAGCGTGAAGCCGCCGATCTGAATCCAGTTGACAAGCGGCGGCTTTTCGATGCGGAGACGGCCGTTGAACGTTGGCACAACCCAATCATTCGCATCGAGCATCGCCAGCGAGCAGGCAGCATTCTTGGGCTCGTCATCATCCCAGAGGGCCGGCCCGCCCAACCGGACGAGCAGCACGGCCGTCGCGGCGGCAGCAACAATCCAGCCGTGAAAACGAGGCGGTGGCACGAGTGGAGGGTCTCGGAAGGGAGAGCGGGGAAAACGGGGCGGGAGAGTAGGGGGGGGAGACGCGTGGGTCAAGCCATCCAGTCGGGGCTTTTCGCTCCGTTTCAGGCCGGTTGACCGCCACCGCCGGACGGGTATGTTCAAGCGTTCCCCCCGGTGAAAACCCCGGGGGTCAGCTGGGAGAAACCCCCTTGGCAGACGACGCAGACGACGTAGACGGCACGGATTCCCGCGGCAGCGAGGGTGGCGGTTCCCCGGGGGGCGTGCCGCCACACGAGGGCGCGGGCACTGGGCATGCCGGTGATCAGCGGGACGAGGCCGGCGTGCTGCGCGACAATTCCGGGGGTCGGCTGATCGAGCAGCCGATCGAGCAGGAACTCAAGGACAGCTACCTGACCTACGCGATGAGCGTGATCGTGTCACGGGCCCTTCCCGACGTCCGCGACGGGCTCAAGCCCTCCCAGCGCCGGATCCTGGTCGCCATGAACGACCTCAATCTCTCGCCGGGCGCGTCCCGCGTGAAGTGTGCCAAGATCTCCGGCGACACCAGCGGCAACTACCATCCGCACGGTGAGAGCGTGATCTACCCAACGCTCGTCCGCATGGCCCAGGAATGGAACATGCGGCATGTGCTTGTCGACAAGCAGGGCAACTTCGGTTCGATCGCCGGCCTGCCCGCCGCCGCAATGCGATACACCGAGGCCAGACTCTCGCCGATCGCGGCGATGATGCTCGACGACCTCGAACTCGACACGGTCGACTTTGTGCCGACCTACGACGAGCGGAATACCGAACCGGTGGTGCTGCCGAGCCGCTTTCCGAACCTCGTGGTCAACGGTGCCGGCGGTATCGCCGTGGGCATGGCGACGAGCATCCCGCCGCACAACCTCGGCGAGGTCTGTCGGGCACTGGTGCAGTTGATCGATGCCCCGGGCACCTCGATGGCCGAATTGCTCCAGATTGTTCCCGGCCCCGACTTCCCCACCGGCGGCATCGTGATGGGCCGCGAGTCGCTGGTCCGCGGTTATCTCACCGGTCGCAGCACGATCACGCTGCGCGCCCGGGCCCATGTCGAGGAGTTTGGCAAGAACCGCAACCGCATCGTCGTCACCGAGATCCCCTACCAGCAGACCCGCGACGCCATCGAGGAGAAGATTGCGGAACTGGTCAATGAGGACCGCATCAAGGGCATCTCCGCGATCCGCAACGAGAGCGATCTGACGGAGCCGGTGCGGCTGATTCTGGAACTGAAGCGGGATGCCGATCCCGATGTCGTCTTGAATCAGCTCTACCAGTTCTCACCACTGCAGACCTCTTTTTCACTGATTTTCCTGGCACTGGTTGACGGAAAGCCACGCATCCTGGCTTTCAAGCAGATGCTGGAGGAATTCCTCCGCCATCGCACTGCGGTGCTTCGCCGTCGCACGCAGCACCTCCTCGCCCGGGCCCGGAGCCGGAAGCACACGGTCGAAGGATTACTCGTCGCACTGGCGAACATCGACGAGGTGATCCGGATCATCCGCAGTTCGAAGTCGCAGGCTGAGGCGAAGGAGCGGCTGGTCCAGATCCAGACGCCGGCGGCGCTCTTGGAGCGGGCGCTCGGCGCTGAGGGGTTTGCCGTCATGCAGGAGGAGCGGGGCACCTCGGAGACCTACGGTCTCTCGCCCGTGCAGGCCGATGCCATCCTCCGGCTCACGCTCGGGCAGCTTGTGAATCTGGAACAGGAAAAACTCGGCGGCGAGCATCGCGAACTACTCGGCAAGATCGGTGAGTTCCGCCGGATTCTCTCC
>CANETO010000179.1 GCA_947440895.1 Planctomycetaceae bacterium
AACCTCCGGATGAAAGCGAAGTCGCTCGGCCTCCGAGCGCAGGACTATACCTCCGACAAGGTTCAGGGCTTCGACACGCTCTACACCGGCAAGCGGATCATCGAGGGGATCGACTCCGAGGTCATCAACCGGCTCTACGCCCAGGGGGGCAGGCTGCCAGCCGCCGATCTGCCGATCGACGAGCCGCCGCGGGCCAACGAAAACTTTGTGCTCCGCAACGGCAGCAAGTCGGCACTGGCGACTTACCACCGCGCCGATGCGTCGTTTGTCCGGATCGAGAAGCAGACCTGCTACGGCATCAGCCCGCGGAATGCCGAGCAGTCGTTCGCCCTCCAGGCGTTGATGGACGACGACATCAAGCTCGTCACTCTCTCCGGCACGGCCGGCACCGGCAAAACCCTCCTGGCGCTGGCCGCCGCCCTCGAGTGCCGGCAACGCTACCGGCAGATCATGCTGGCCCGTCCGGTGGTGCCGCTCTCCAACCGCGATCTCGGATTTCTCCCGGGAGACATCGGCGACAAGCTCGACCCCTACATGCAGCCGCTCTACGACAACCTCACGGTGATCCGCCACCAGTGTGGCGAGGACTCGCAGGCCGCCCACAAAATCCTCGAGATGCGGGAGTCGGAGAAGCTGATGATCACGCCGCTGGCCTACATCCGCGGCCGCTCCCTGCAGCGGATGTTTTTCATCATCGACGAAGCGCAGAACCTCACGCCCCACGAGGTCAAGACGATCATCACGCGGGCCGGCGAGGGGACGAAGATCGTGTTCACGGGCGACGTGGCCCAGATCGACCATCCCTATCTCGACGCCCTCTCCAACGGCCTGAGCTACCTGATCCACCGGATGATGGGCCAGCCGCTCTACGCCCACGTGACGCTGGAGAAGGGGGAGCGGTCGGCGCTCGCGGACCTCGCCAGTGAACTGCTGTAGCGGGCGAGTGGCGTTACCGTTGACGCCTGAGCAGCCACCATCCGGCGACGATTTGAATGAGCAACGTGACCAGCCCGGCACGCGGCAGCCCTGATGCCGCCAGCACCACTCCGAACACGAGACTGGCCACGAACCCCGAGAGCTTGGTGCCCACCTGCATCAGTCCAAACGTGGCCCCGAAGCGACCCCGGGGCGCGAGCCCCGCCACCGTCGCGCGAATCACGCTCTGCACACCGCCAAGCACCAGCGCCAGAAGCGCTGCCAGCCAGTGGAGTTGGGCGGGAGTCCGCACGAGCGTCGCCAGCGTGAGCACGGCGATCCAGCCGAGCAGGCAGACGGCCAGCGCCCCGTGGCGGCTCCACCGCGTCGACAGCCAGCCGATGAAGAGCGCCCCGGGCAGGGCCACCGCCTGCACGAGCAGCACCAGCCGCACCAGCGCCGGCCCGTCGAGATGGAACTCTTCCAGGGCAACGCTCGAAAATTGGGCAATCGCGGTCTGCACCGCGCCCAGCACGAGCACGCAGCCCAGCAGCACCCGGCCGAACGAACGGCCACTCTCGTCGGCCTCGCCTTGCGCTATGCCGCCATTTGTTATGCCGCCAGACGACCACCCCGCCAGCGACCGCGCGAAGGCGAGCAGTTCGCCGGCCGACGAACCGGCGTGCACCTCTTTCTCACCATCATCAGTCCGGCCGTCGGTGCCAAAGCGGGCACAGGCAGCCGGCAGCGAAAACACCAACCACCAGCAGCCGACGAAGACAAAGGCCGCCCGCAATGCTCCTGGCGTGGTCAGCCCTAGACGATCGTGGGCCCCAACAATCGCCGTGGCGATTACAAGAGCGATGGCACCCCCGGCATACCCCGCCGCAAAGCCGCCAGCTGACAGTCGGTCGGCCGCTTGCCCCGAGGCGATCCGCGGTAGCAGGCTGCCGGTGAAGATGGCCGCCATGTCGAAGCCGACGGAGGCGATGACGATGCCAGCCACCACGGACCCGCGAGCCGTCGGTGGCACAACACCGAGCGCGAGCAGCCCGAGGCCGCCGGCCACCACGCTGGCCATCAGGGCTGACTTGTGCCGCCGCGTGCGATCGGCCCAGGCCGATAGGAACGGGGCGACGACCGCGGAGACGAGCATCGCGACGGCCAGCGTCCATGCCCAGACCACGCCCCCCGACACGCCCCAGGCTTTGTCGGCAAACACCACTCGCTCGACATAGGCCACGATGAGCGTGATCAACGCCGTCGAAAAAGCACTCGCGGCCCAGTCGAGCAACACCCATGCGGAGGCGGCAAACCGCGAATCGCGCGTGGCATCGTGTTGCTGGGCGTTGGTCTCCATGGATGGTGAGCAGTGTAGCCGGCTCTGCGAAATGGTGACGGGAGTGCGGTTCAGGGCGCGAAAAGCTCGACCCGCACATCCCGTATGGAAAGGCCCAGCCTGCCGCGGCTTCCTGTTGGCGCAAACACCTCGGGATTGATGTTGAAGTGGACGAGCTGGTAGTCGCGCGGGTCATTGGAGGCATCGGCCAGCTTGGGCATGGCCTTCCGCATGGCGACGAGGGCGGCGCGGAGTTCAGCAGCAGTGACGCGGACTTCGATCCTGCGGTAATCGGCAAAGGGCTTGTCGGTAAACAAGGAGGAGTCGGGGCCAGGATGGAGCCATCGGCTCTTGGCATTCAGCGCCGAAAACAAAATGGGCAGCTGCGTGCCGCCTTCCCAGTTGTCCACATGCACGGTATCGGGGAAGCTCGCCTCGCCGCGTGGATCGAAGAGCGTGGCGGCCAGCCAGAGCGACTGCCGCGAGCGCGCATCATGAAAGAGGAAGTTCGTGGTGACGTAGACCTCTGCTTCACCCTCGCGAAGAGAGGTGGGCACCCGGAGATCGAAAGACATCGACAGCTCGCGATCCGCCTCCTTGAAAGGCACGGGTGCACGACTCGTGT
Organism: Planctomycetaceae bacterium; assembly: GCA_947440895.1. Lineage (GTDB taxonomy): Bacteria > Planctomycetota > Planctomycetia > Pirellulales > UBA1268 > CAMCQY01. The sequence goes on from CANETO010000179.1 coordinate 2,880, forward strand.
CCAGCCACCAGTAGGCGGGTGTGATAGGCAGCAGTGCACCAGTCGAAGGACGCGGATGATCCGAATCAATCCAGATGCCGATCTCGCGTCCATGCACCTGCACCGCCGTCGTATCGGCCGCAGGCGATAGGCCACGCTGGCAGCCGTCGGGCACCTGCAGGCCGGTCAATCGCCCCGCATCCCACTCCTGCGGTACCAGCGGAGTCGCTTTGCCATAGTTGCCGAGACGCACATAAAAACGCTCGCTCTGCGGCTGCACCTCGCCGATCACGCGGGCATCCACGTCCTTGGCGGTGATGTCGGGTTGACGGAAGATGTGAGTGCTCGTGGCCGAGCCAACTTCTTTTTCGTCGGAAGCGACTGCCTCCCGGATCGCCGATGGAATCTGCGCCACGGCTTTGCCTATCACGAGTGGAGCCGTGAGAAAGAGGCAGCCCCTCAAGGCGATCCTGCCGCCCGCCAGTATCGATGTTGTTGTCGCAGCCGTTTTCATGACCCATGCCCCATCTGATTCGTATGGTGAATCAATCGTTCGCCTGGCAAGGCGAAGCCGTTTCAACACCGGAGAGAACAGGGAGTGACCTGCCCTGTCAACGTCGCCATTTCCTTGCGGAAGTGCCGTGGCCCAGACTATCCTTTGCCGTCTCCCGCTGTCTCACAGTCAGGAGCGGTTATGGATCGCTTTTCCATCGTCTGCTCGGTATCGGCCGAGGAGCAGAGGAGGGCAGTGGATGCAGCGAGGATGTGGTGGCATGGTAACCGTCAGCGGGTGGGGAGCGATCGTCGCTGAGATCGTGTTCCTCGTGGTCTGCGCACCCCACGCCATGGCGGCCGACCGCTTCGACTATCACTCCGTGCGTGGCCGCCAACCGAGCACATCGGCGGCCCAAGCCCCCACGGCGGGTCAGCCGATCAGCACGAGCGACACGACACACGATGCTGCCCCGCTGACGACCGACGAGATCGGTGCAGCGACTCGGCAGTTCTGCGTCCGCTGCCACGGCGGCGATTCCACCGAAGGGGATCTCGACCTCTCCAGTTTCGGGAGCCTCGATGCACCGCCCGCCGACGCACGCCTCGTCCAGCAGATCCGCGACCGAATCGCGTATCGGGAGATGCCCCCGGAGAGCGAACCCTCTCCCGACGACGCATTGCGCCGCCGTCTCGTGAATACTCTCGACGGACAGATCAGGGAGTATCTCCGAACGCACGATCAGGGCGTGCCGGTCGTGATGCGGCGACTGAATCGCTACGAATACAACAACGCCGTCCGCGACCTGCTGCACCTCCGCGGTGACATCTATCCACTCCCGGAGAAAACGATCCGCGTCGATAGCCCCTATTTCGATCCGGCGAGCGGACGATTTCCCGATGAGCTGTCCGTCCGAAACCGTGCGATGGGGAAGGAGCACATCGAGAACCAGATCCTCACCGGCGTGACCCCGTTCGCGATCGATCTCCAGGCCGAGGGGGGCTTCAACAACCGGGGAAGCGAATTGGGGATGTCTCCGGTGCTCCTGGAAAGCTTTCTCGAACTCGGGACGACCATCGTCGACAGTCCTGAATTCGATGGCTACTGCGGTTCGTGGGACACCTTGTTTGCCGCACCGCCGCTGCCGCCCTCAGGACAACCGCCCACGACACGTCCCGAGGCCGTGGCACGTGAGCGGCTTGCCCGACTCCTTGAGGTCGCGTTCCGATGCCGTATCGAAGACGACCTGCTCGATCGGTACCACCGGGCATTCATCGACCGCTGGGAGGCCACCGGATCGTTTCCCCGGGCCATGAAGGATGCCGTGGCGGCCGTCCTCGCGTCGCCCCGATTCATCTACCTCGCCGAGGCGGCTGCGACCGCCGGGGAGACACAGCTCGATGGCTACGAATTGGCAACCAGGCTGTCGTTCTTCCTCTGGAGCAGCCTTCCCGATGAGACGCTGCTCGACAAGGCCCGCGACGGCTCGCTGCTCCGCGACGACATCCTCAGCGCCCAGGTGGAGCGGATGCTCGCCGATCCGCGCAGCCGGGCACTGGCGGAAAACTTCGCCCGCCAATGGCTCCGGCTCGACAGGATGGTGGCGGCAACCCCTGATTTCGACCGTTTTCCCCAATACTATTCGCGGATCGGCTGCGAACAGTGGAAGTTCGGCGTCGTGATGATGACCGAACCACTCCTGCTCTTCGAAAGCATCATCGTCGAAGACCGCTCGATCATGCTCCTCGTCGACTCGAACTACACCTACCGTTCCGACGATCTGCAGGAGTGGTATGGCGGCGCGCTGCCCTTCGCAAACCGCGCCAACGA
>CANETO010000180.1 GCA_947440895.1 Planctomycetaceae bacterium
GCCGGCCAGCAATAGTCGATCAGCAGCTCGTCGCCCGCGTTGATCGAACGAATCGTTTGCAGCCACAGCCGGTCTTCCTGAAGGCTTCCATCCTCATCAAACCAATAGAAAAGCTCGCAGTTGGGATCGCAACTGTGGTTTAAGAATCGTAGCGGAGCGGTCGGTTCCAGCACCCTGCCACTCGGCAATTCCATGCAATAACTCGGGTCTTCGGGCTCCACCGGGAAAATCTCGCCGTGGATCTCCCCGAGCACCATGCCCGCCTTGAGCTTCCGGCGGGCGAACACGCCGCGACCCACGGGCGTTTCATCGACCTCGACGAGTTGGCGGAGCCTGTCAGAGCCGCTCGTACGGGCCTTCTTCGCCGATCCGGCCTTCGGTTCCGTGGGCCGTTCCGAAAGCAGATGCGTATCCTGTGGTAACGTCATGGGTGGGCGTCGGCGTTTCCTGGGCGGTATTTCTCTACGAACTGGAAAACTCTAGCGGTGATGAACAGCGTCCGTCAACGGTCGATGCGTATCGAGGCTCTGTCGTTGTCGTTGGCGAGGGCACGCTCAGCGTGCGCAGCCGACCTGCGGCGGCTCCTGCCACTCCTCCCGTTCGTGGTGTCGCTGATGATGCCGTGGGGAATATCGGCGCGGGCCGAGGAGGGGACAAAGCAACCTGCGTGCCTTCTGCGAGTTGCCTGTTTCAATGCCGAGAATCTCGCGGCTCCCGGCGAGCGGACCACCCTCACCCGGTTTCGGTTCGAGCCGGCCCGCCGGCGCCACCTCGAACACATCGCGGCTGTCATCGAAACGTTGGCGGCCGATGTCGTGGTGATGCCGGAGGTGGTATCCCGCGCGGGGGTCGACGCGGTCGTGGAACTGCTCCATGCCAAGGGGCTGGGAGAGTATCGCGGCTATCACGTGGATGGCCGGGACAAGTTCTCCGGGTTCGACGTGGCGATCCTCTCGCGGATCGAGCCTGACGCGGTGAATGGCATGCCGATTCACATCTTCGTGCCCACGGGAAACAAGCGGTCGTCCAAGCCTTCCGAAGATAGCGACAGTCAGGCCGCTGGGGGCGAGGACTGGATGCGGCGGGCCTACAGCCATGTCGACAGTCGCGGCACGACCCGGAACGAGCAGGCGGTGCTGCAGCGGCATGCTGTCGCCTACTTCACGGTCTGCGGCCGGAAGATCGGCCTCTTGGGTCTGCATCTCAAGAGCAATCCCTCCGACGTCTCGAGTAACGCCCAGCGCACGGCCGAGACGGCGATCGCCCGTGAGGTCGTCCGCCGGGAGATCGTTGCCCGCGGCTACGCCCCGATCGTGCTCGGCGACATCAATGACTACGACCCCGACGTGCCGATGGCGGACTCCGGCCGTCGGACTCGCACGACCGTGCTGCGCGATCTCAAGGATTACGACGACGCTTCTGTGGGGGACGAACTCGTCAACGCGGCCCAGTTCATTCCGCGGGTGGCCGACCGCTACACGTCACACTGGGATTTCAACGAGAACGGCGCGGCGGACAGCGACGACGTGTTCACGATGATCGACCACGTGCTCGTGTACCGCGATCTTGTGCCGGCGATTACCCGGGCCTTTGTCTGCCATGCGATCGATCTCGACATCTCGGACCATTTTCCGGTGGTCGTCGATTTCGACCTCGGCAAACTGCCGCCCGAGTAAGTCGGGCGCAGAGGGAATGCCCTTGTCCTTACAAGCCCCGGCGGAAGCCGGGGGACTCCGGGTGTGCGGAGCCGATCATGCCTGCAGTTCGGCCCGCACCCGCTCGAGTAGTTTCTTGGTGGCGAGAATCCCCTCCGCTTCCGGCAGGGCCTTCCCCTCGTACTCGATGCCGACCCAGCCACGGTAGCCGGCGGCCACGACCAGTTGCAGCATCCGACGGAAATCGGTCCGCACCTCGTTGCCCTCGGCGTCGAACTCATGGCTCTTGGCACTGACAGCCTTCGCGAACGGCAGCAGTTCCTCCACGCCGCGGTAGCGGTCGTAGTCGTGGAAGTTGCCGAAGTCGGGCAGCGTGCCGCAGTTCGGCTTGTTGACGAGTTGGATCACCCCCGTCAGCCACTGGCCGTTGCTCGACAGGCCGCCGTGGTTCTCCACGAGCACAGCCATGTCCATCTGGGCGGCATAGTCGGATAGCCGCGACAGGCCATCGGCGGCCAGTTTCTGCTGTTCTTCGGGAGTGCCCTTGCTCGCAGCGTTGACCCGGATCGAATGGCAGCCAAGCCGCTTGGCTGCCTCGACCCAGGGAAAGTGATTTTCGATCGCCTTACTGCGGGCGCTGGTGTCGGGATCGCCAAGGTTGCCGAGCCCGTCGCACATGATCAGAACGTTCGTCACGCCATGGTCTTCCGCCCGCTTGGCGAGATCGGACAGATAGGCCGCGTCTTTCGCTTTGTCCTTGAAGAACTGGTTGACGTATTCCACGGCAGCGATGTCGAACTGCTCCTTCGCGGCCCGCGGAAAATCGAGGTTGTCGAGTTTGCCGGCGAAGATCGTGCGGTGCAGCGACCATTCCGCCAGCGAGATGCGGAAGGCCGGAGCCGGTGGTGACGTATCGACGGCCCACGCCTGCGAGCCGGCGACCGCTGCCGCCATGGCGGTCAGGAACTGCCGACGATTCACTTGAGCGAGGTGCAGGAGGGCGGCGTGCATGTGATCGGAAACGGAGTGTGGAATGGGACTACCCTCTCTGGCAGAGTACCAGACGCCGATGCCGCGGCACCATGCCGCACGACCTTCGTGGAGAACTGCTGCCCACGTCCGCACTGCCGGCGTCAGGGTAGCTGCTCATCCTGAAGGTACTCGCGGGTTCGGTAGGTCCACATCACCGGCAGTAGCAGCACCGTGGCCGCGGCCATGCAGCCGCAGAAAAACCAGTAATACGCCGCCCCCGACAGCAGCGAATGGCCGGCTGCATCCTGGGTGACCGTGTTGACCAGCGCCGTGAACAGGTTGCCCAGCGACACGCTCAACAAATAGAGGCTCATGATGAACGACTTCATCTGGGGCGGGGCCTGGGTGTAGCTGAATTCGAGGCAGGTGATCGAGACGAGGATCTCGGCGGCGGTGATCACGACGTAGGCCAGTAATTGCCAGCCCACGGAGGGCCAGCGCGCGGACAGCCGGGTGCCGTCACCGGTGATCGCGAGGCCGGCGCTGACCATCGCCTCCACCCGGGCGTCGCCCGGCTCTCGCCCGCCGGATCCGTCGGCAGCCCGTCCCGTCCCGTCATTCTTGAAGGTGTCGGCCAATGCATAGAGCCCCGACTCCCGCATCGCGGCCTCCGTCGCCGCCCGGTCCACGCCATCGCCGGCTGCGATCGGCGCCACACTGCTGCGAAACCGTTCTGCTTCGGTGTCGATCAGCCGCTGTGCGTGTGCCGTGATCGCGAAGGCGAGGATCGTGAGCAGGAAGCCCGTGAAGATCTTGCGGAGCGGCGTGAGCGTGATGAGCCGCGCGAGGCTCGGGTAGATCACGAGGCTGAAGAGCGGGATGAAGACGAGCACCAGGAGCGGATTGATCGCCTGGATCTGGCTCTCCAGCCACTCGACACCGAGAAACCGCCGGTCCATCTGCTGCGCCTGCTGCACCCATGCCCCGCCGGACTGGTCGTAGAGCGACCAGAAGACGGCCACGAGCAGGTAGAGCGGCACGAGTTTGAAAATCGCAGCCCGGCCCTCCGGACCGAAGGTCTCGGCGAAGTAGCGGGGGCCCCGCGGCGGCACGTGGATGAAGCTGTGTCGCCCGAGCCAGAACACGAGCGTGGCCAGCGCCATGAGAATGCCGGGCACGCCGAAGGCCCAGCCTGCTCCACACTTCTTGAGCAGCCACGGTGTCAGGAGCGTCGAAAAGAACGAGCCGAAGTTGATGGCGAAATAGAACCAGCCGAAGACCCGCTCGAGGAGGTGGCGATTCGAGTGGCCGAACTGGTCGCCCACATGCGCCGACACACAGGGTTTGATGCCGCCGGAGCCGATCGCGACGAGGGCCAGGCCGGCCAGCAGCCAGCCTCGCGGTTCAAGCGTGGCCTCAAGCAAAGGCTGCGGCAGATCCATCAGGGCCAAGCAGAGGTGCCCGAGGCAATAGACGATCGACAGCAGCAGGATCGTCAGATATTTCACCAGGAACGCGTCGGCCACGATGCCGCCGATGATTGGGAAAAAATAGGCGCTGGCCACGAAGAGATGCATCCACTCCCGCGACTCGGGCTCCGTCATGAAGTCGGGGCCGCCCGCCGTGGAATGCAAAAACTGTGTCATGAACACGACCAGGATCGTCTTCATGCCGTAAAACGAAAACCGCTCCGCGGCCTCATTGCCGACGATGTAGGGGATGCCCGGCGGCATTCCGGTTGTCGTGGAGGGCTGCGTGGCAAATCCGGTCCCGGCGGCGGTCGAACTGGTCATATCGGTCTCTTGGGCCCATGCGGGGCAGGTTGGCAGTGTGGCCAGAACGGCCGACTTCTCCTCCAGAATGTGGCACATCTGTCTTCTCTGGTGCAAACCGTGCATCCAGCGGACACTGGTGGCGTATGGCGTCGAAGCTGAATCCACCGAACCCGTCCACCGAACCAGCGGCTCTGCAGCCGGCGGGGCTGCTTGTCGTCACGATCGATCGACTGCCGGCGTGGATGCTGGCCGCCTACGGCGCCACGTGGGTGTCGACGCCGGCTCTCGACAGTCTGGCGGCACGGGGTGTCGTGTTCGACCGCTTGATTGCGACGTCGCCCGCTCCCGATCACACGCTCCACGATCTGGGTGACCAACTGTTCGCGGCTACCGGTGGCTGGCCGGCCGCGGTCGTGACCGACGATCCTGTCGTGGCCGCGGGTATGGTCGCAGCCACGGGCGGAGAGCCCGCGGCCAGCGTTCGGTTGGTCGAGGCGGCGGCCAAGACGGAGGTCGAGGAGAACGATGCAGAGACGAACATCGCCCGACTGGTCGACGCCGCGATCGACGTGATCGTGACCGGATCGCACCGGCTGGTCTGGTGTCATATCGGCAGTCTCGCCGTGGCATGGGATGCCCCGGAACGGTATCGAGACCGCTACATCGACCCGGAGGATCCGCCGCCGCCGAGTGGTGCCCAGGTGCCGGGGTTTGCGGTCGATGCCGACACCGATCCCGATCGCGTGGTGGGCATGCGGCAGGTGTTCGCAGGACA
>CANETO010000181.1 GCA_947440895.1 Planctomycetaceae bacterium
AAACAACTTATGGCACGCGCTAAAGAATACATTACTACGTTGACGATCATTGTGCTGTCGGTTATAAGGGCATTTCCGCCCCCCAAAAGTTCGCTCGTTACGCGAGGCCCACCGTGAACCGCCGCTTCCTACTGCACAGCCCCTCTTCCCGCACGTTTGCCCAGGCGATTGTGACCCTGCTTCTGGTTGCAGCCAGCGGCTGCTCGGGCTCGTCGTCCACGCCCGGCGGTTCGGCAAACCGGCCCAAGGCAGTCGAACTGCTCAACGTGTCGTATGACCCGACCCGCGAACTCTACCGCGACATCAATGCCGCCTTCGCCAAGCACTACGAGCAGGAGCATGGCACAGCCGTCACCATCAAGCAGTCGCACGCCGCTTCGGGCAGCCAGTCCCGTGCCGTGATCGACGGCCTCGACGCCGACGTCGTCACGCTGGCCACCTGGCCCGACGTCGAGGCGGTCGCCAAGTCGGGCCTGCTCCGGCCCGACTGGCAGAACCGTTACGAAAACAACTCGATCCCATACCACTCCGTCGTTGTCTTCGTCGTCCGCAAGGGAAACCCGAAGAACGTCCTCGACTGGGCCGATCTCGACCGCGACGATATCTCGATCATTACCCCCAACCCGAAGACATCGGGCAACGGTAAATACAGCTTCCTCGCGGCCTGGGGCGCGGCCCTGGCGGCCGGCGGCAGCGAAGACGATGCGCAGAAGTTTGTCTCGGCCCTCTATCGCCGCACCCCCGTGCTCGACACCGGCGCCCGAGCCGCCACGGCCACCTTCTCGCAGAAGGGGATCGGCGACGTGCACCTGACCTTCGAGCAAGAGGCCCATCTCGAGGTCGACGAATCGAAGGGGAGCCTCGAGATCGTCTATCCGAAGCGTTCGATCCGTGTCGATCCGCCCGTGGCCGTCGTGGACCAAAACGTCGATCGCAAGGCGACTCGGCATGCCGCCGAGGCCTACCTCGGCTTCCTCTATTCCCCCGAGGGCCGGGCGATCATCGCCAAGCATCATCTCCGCCCCTGGGGCGACACTCCGCCCCCGCCGGCCGCCGGCGAAACCTGGCCCGCGATCGAAACCTTCGACATCACGTTCGTCGCCGGCGACTGGAACAACGCGATGAAGAAGTTCTTCGGCGAAGGCGGCGTGTTCGACGCCATCTACCAGCCCAACGGCGGAAAATAGGCTGAACGATGCCGGCACACAATCCAATCCTCCGATCCCCACGCCGTCGCTCCGTGCTCCCCGGGTTTGGCATGAGCGCCGCCATCACGTCGCTGATGATCACGGCACTGGTCATCGTTCCGCTGGCGGTGCTGGCGCTCCGAGCGGCCTCACTCGGCCCGACCGATTTTCTCGCGGCAGCCTGGACGCCCCGGGCCCGCGCGGCCTATGCGGTGTCGCTGGGAGCTTCGCTTACGGCAGCCATCATCAGTTCCGTCTGCGGCCTGCTCGTCGCCTGGGTGCTTGTGCGGATCGATTTCCCCGGACGCAGGCTGCTCGATGCACTCGTGGACGTGCCGCTCGCCTTGCCCACGGCGGTCGCGGGCCTCGTCTACTCGACTCTCTACGTGGAGCGGGGCTGGCTGGGGCGGTACCTCGTGCCGCTGGGCATTCACGGCGCCTACTCGTGGCTGGGCATCGTGCTCGTGCTCGTGTTCGTGAGTCTGCCGTTTGCCATTCGCGTGGTGCAGCCGGTGCTCGAAAGCCTCGACCGCGACAGTGAAGAAGCGGCACGGATGCTCGGCGCCTCCCGCGTGCAGACCTTTCTGCAGGTGATCTTCCCGGCCATCTTCCCGGCGGTGCTGACGGGGTTTGCCCTGGCCCTGGCCCGGGCGCTTGGAGAATACGGCTCGGTTGTCTTCATCTCGGGCAACATGCCGTTCAAGACCGAAATTGCGCCGGTCTTGATCGTGTCACGGCTGGAGGAATTCGCCTACGCCGAGGCGACCGCCATCGCCGTCGTGCTGCTCGGCATGTCGGTCTCCCTGCTTGTCATCGTCAATTGGCTGCAGCAGCGGGTCGCCCGCAACTCTCAGTGAGCGTCCCCATGCCAAAGCCCACCATCACCTCCGCCAACCCGCTCACGCACAGGCTGCTCGTCGCGGCGGCCGTCGGCATTGTTGGCCTGCTGATTGTCGTGCCGCTGGCCAGCGTCTTCGCCGAGGCCTTCGCCGAGGGTCCGGCCGCGTGGTGGCGGGCGCTCGCCCACGATCCCGACACCCGGCACGCCATCTGGCTCTCACTGACTGTGGCACCGATCGCCGTGGCGATGAACACCGTCTTTGGCATCGCTGCGGCCTGGCTCGTCTCGCGATTCCGTTTCCCGGGACGTTCGCTGTTGATCACGCTCTTCGACGTGCCCTTTTCGGTCTCGCCCGTCGTAGCAGGACTGGCACTGGTGCTGATCTTCGGTCGCCAGGGGCTGCTCGGGCCGACGCTCGCCACCCTCGGCTGGAAGGTGATCTTCTCCTGGCCCGGGCTGGTGCTGGCGACCACGTTTGTGACGCTGCCGCTGGTCGTTCGGGAACTCATCCCAGTGATGGAGGCGATTGGCCCGGAAGAAGAACTGGCTGCCGTCAGCCTGGGCGCGAGCGGCTGGCAGGTGTTTACTCGGGTCACACTCCCCAACATTCGCTGGGCGCTGCTCCATGGGATCGTGCTCGCCAACGCCCGGGCGATGGGTGAATTCGGCGCGGTCTACGTCGTCAGCGGACATATCGCGGGCGCCACCGACACGATGCCCCTCCGCGTCGAAAAGCTCTTCCAGGAATACCGCACGCCGGCCTCGATGGCGGTGGCGAGCGTGCTGGCCGGGCTGGCGCTCGTCACCCTCGTGGCCAAGTTTGTGATCGAACGCCGACTGGAGGCCGAGGCCCGCGAGCTCGAGGCCGCCCGCTCACTTCCAGACACCATCGTCGGCTCGGGCACGCCGCCCGACGCCGGCCCACGCACCTCCACGCAGGGTCCCACCGCATGAGCATCCACGTCCGCGGTATCTCCAAGGCATTCGGCACCTTTCAGGCGCTCGACAACGTTTCGCTCGACGTGCCGCAAGGAACGCTCCTCGCGCTTCTGGGACCATCTGGTTCCGGCAAGACCACGTTGCTGCGGATCATTGCGGGGCTCGAATGGCCCGATTCCGGCCGCATCGAGGAGGACGGCGCCGACATCACCGACCGCCATGCCAGGCAGCGGGAGGTGGGCTTTGTGTTTCAGCACTATGCGCTCTTTCGCCACATGAGTGTGTTCGAGAACATCGCCTTCGGGCTCCGCGTCCGCAAGACTCCAAAGCCTGAGGTCGAGGCGAAGGTCAATGAACTGCTGCATCTCGTGCGACTCGACGGCCTCGGCGGCCGCAAGCCCGCGCAGCTCTCGGGTGGCCAGCGGCAGCGAGTGGCGCTCGCGCGGGCGCTGGCCATCCGGCCGAAGATTCTCCTGCTCGATGAGCCCTTCGGCGCGCTCGATGCCAAGGTGCGAGTGGAGCTGCGTCAATGGCTGCGGCAGTTGCACGATGAGATCGGTATGACGAGCGTGTTTGTCACGCACGATCAGGAGGAAGCGTTCGAACTGGCCGACGAGGTCGTGGTGATGAACCACGGCAGGATCGAGCAGCGGGGCACGCCCGACGAGGTGTTTGAGCATCCGGCCACGCCGTTCGTGATGGACTTCCTCGGCAACGTGAACCTCTTCCACGGACGGGTCGAGAAGGGGCAGGCGTTCTGGCATGGCATCCCGATCGACTACCCCGACTATCCGCATTCGCAGGCCCGGCCCGCCCGCGTCTACCTGCGTCCGCACGAACTCGAGATCGCCCGTGCGAGCGCTGACCAACCGGACCGTCGCGCGGCGAGCAGTGCCGCCGTCGCCGGCAGCCTGCCGGCCAGTGTGCTACGGATCGCCCGCAGCGGCGCGATTGCACGGGTGTCGTGCCGCCCCGATGGTTCCGATACAGAACTCCACGTCGACCTGCCAGTTGAAACGGCCCGCGACATGTCCCTGCAACCCGGAGAACGGGTCACGATCACACCGCGCAAGGTCCGTGTCTTTCTCCCCGATCCCGAATACGTCATCTGATCTCCCCTACCCACTGAGGCCCAAGCCCCGAGCACGACATGAGCCATAAATCCAACGACTCCCCGCACGACGACGCCACGCCCAACACGCCCGAGCCCCACGCAGCCAACAACGATACGGCCCTGAACCGGATTGGAGATGCCCTGCGGGGCCTTCGGTACGGGTCGGTGCTGGCGATCGTGCAGGACGGCGTTGTGGTCCAGATCGAGCGGACCGAAAAGACCAGACTCGGTAAATCAGATCGCTAAGCGATTCAAACCCCTCTGCATGCCACAAAGCTGATCCGATCAGACGGACAGCAGATCCCACCCGAACTGACCGCTTCCACGCGACACCGACCGGAATGACCGGAGGCCGCGATGACTCACCTGAGTCGTTGTTTCCCTCTCGTGTCTTTCTTTATTCCGGTTGATTCACTTTCCTTCGAGGAGGCTGACATGTCGATTCTCTCGTTTGTGACCCTGCGTTCTGCCGCCAAGCGGCAGGGCTTCACCCTGGTGGAACTCTTGGTGGTGATCGCAATCATCGGCACCCTCGTCGGGCTGCTCCTGCCCGCCGTGCAATCGGCCCGCGAGGCCGCCCGCCGGATGTCGTGCTCAAACAACCTGAAGCAGAACGGCCTGATGGTTCAGAGCTTTGCCAGCGCCAACCGGGATGCGTTGCCGACTAGCACCCGGCCGTCGGATGCAACCGCCATCAAGCGTCTCTCGTGGGTGACTCGCTGCCTCCCCTTCATCGAGGAGAAGAGCCTGTACGATCTTTACGATCAGAGCAACTCCAGCAACTGGAGCAGTAGCGTGAACAACTCCGGAGGCACGACTCCGAACATGGTGCTCGTCAGCACCAGGATTCCCGCCGTGGAATGCCCGTCCGATCCAACGTCGGGGACTAGCTACGACGCCGACCCCGCGTCAGCCACCCAGCCCTTTGCCTTCCCGACCAACGGCACAGCCGCCGTAGTGAACGCTGGACGTACTGGATTTTCAACCCCCGGTCTGTTCTGCGCACCGACGGACTATTCCCCGGTTGTGTTCGTTGATCCGCGGACTCCCGGCTCCACCGTTCAGAAGTATGTCCCGAGCAGTGG
>CANETO010000182.1 GCA_947440895.1 Planctomycetaceae bacterium
CAGCCCCTGCAGCCCAAAACTGGCCCCCAACACACCCCAGATGACGAGCACGAGCGTGGCGGTCAGCAGAAAATGAAAGGGATAGTCGACGCCCCAGAGAAGAAACTCCCGGATGGGCTCCCGGCTGCGAACCTGCAGCCTCCAGAGCAACACGCCGAGGCCCAGGCAGAGCAAGACTCGAAAGACGTCCACGGCACGTCTCCGTGAAACAATCTAGCGGCGCCCCGGGAACGCCCTCGGGAGACCCCAGAAACGGAAAGCTGGACTTTCGCTGTACCCCCACTATGGTAGCAGCCAGCAAGCGGGAGCGAGGACGCCAGCAAGTCCACAAGGTGATTTCGTGACGACGCCCCTTCGACACGTCTGTTTCATTGCCGCGTTGCTCCTGCCGCTCTTGGCCGCGATTCGCACTGTGGCACTGCATGCAGCGGAACCGTCTGCTGGCCTACAGGGCACGCGGTCACTGCCGCCGCTCGCCGCGTCGTCAGTGGCGGAGATCACGGCCGCCCGCGATGATGCGGCGGCACGACTGACCGCCGTGCGGCGTCAGTTGGATCAACAGGCGATCGGCGTGATCCTCGACGCCGAGCTCGAACTCGACCTACTGGCCGCCGAGTTGCAGCGGGATCATCTCGACGACGCGTCGCTTCGTCGCATCGAGCGGTCGCTGCGACGCATCCTCCCAGGAGCGGTGCAGCACGCCGTGAACGCGCTCCGCGCGAGCGTCGCCCGACTGGCGAGGTTGAACCGTCTCACGGTCACAAACCTTGAGACCGGCGACCGAGCCCTGGCGACGATCGAGGCACACCTGCGTGACGAGGGGCTGCGGTCGTCGCGGGATGGGGAGTCTGAACTACGGGAGGCCTATGCCGTCGTGTCAGATCTGCTGCCTTCGGTCGCCGCTGTGGAGTCGCTCAAGCGTCGCCTCTCGACCGCAAATTACACGACGTTTCTCAGCCGTGACTTTGTCAGCGCGATCGCGAGGCAGCAGTTCGACGAGCCCGTGCACTTTCGGTCACAGCGGCAAGGAGCCTTGATCGCCGCTGACGGCTCCATCCGCATCACGCTGTCGGCCACTGTCCCCGAATGCGACGGGGAGAACCGGCTGCTCCTCCATGCGGTCGGGGCGGGCCATATCGATGCGACGGCCGATCGCCGCAGGGTTCACGTGCGGGCCGAATCCTCCCCCAGCGTCGACGGATCGCAACTCCTGCGGATCCTGCCGACCCGCGTGACTCCCGCTGATCCGACGGTGACGGCCGATGTTCACACGCGGCTGTCGGGGATCAGCCTTGACGGACTGCTCGGAAAATGCGGACTGGCGAAACGCCTCGCCAGCCGGGCGATTCAGGACCGACTGACCGAGAGCGACCGGACCGTGGCCCAGACGATCGAAACATCGGTCAGGGATCGGGTCCGCGAGGAGGGGATCTCGCTGGCCTACCGTATCAACGGCCTGCTGCACTATGCCGTCTGGGATCGCCTCGCTGCCCTCGATGAGAGCCCTCGTGTGCGGCTGCGGAACGACGCAGCGGGCATGTGGAGCGAGACCTTCTACGCGGGAAACAGCCAGTTGGCAGCGGTCTCCGCCCGACCGCCGGCTCCTCCGGTATCGCGGTCTGATCTGGCTCTCCTGACCTGGGTTCATGAGTCGGCCGTGACGAACAGTCTTGGACTCTTGCGCGGTGCCCGGGTGGACGAAGCAACCGTGCGTGGGCTCTGGGAAGTTCAGTTCCAACTCACAAGCGCGGATTGGGAGTCGCTGCCCCCCGGCCGCACGCCAGCCGCGATCACGCTGGAGGATGCCTCGCCTGTGGCCCTGCGGTTTCTGGCCGGTGGGGTCGAGATGGACCTCCGGGCGACCGGCTCTGAACTCGATGGGGAAGACGCCGGCGGCGGGCCTTGCAGCGTGCGGATTCGCTACCACATCGACACGGATGCAGTCGGGCCGCGACTGATCCGTGAGCCGTTTGCATTTTCCGAGACAGTGCCCGTCGACAAACGGGCTGTCTGGGAGAAGGTGCTCGGGCTCTTCTTCGCTCGAGAGATTCACCCCATGCCACGCTTTGCCAATGCGAATGTGCACGCGTTTCTCGCGCTCGACTCGCTGACCATGTCCGATGGCTGGCTGGTCGTGGGCCTGCGGCGGGCAACGCCGACCGCCCCGCAGCCACAGACAGTGAGCGAGGTGTCCCGATGAGGAGGTGTGTCCACGCGATGGCGTGCTGGCGAGCGATCCTGTGGGTGGCGTGCGTTGTCGGGGTGCTTGGCCGGCAGACGTATGCACAGGGCACCGCCGACCGCGTCCCCGAGTCCGTGGATGCCAGATTCGCAGCGATGGAGCTGCTGCTCTGCTTCCAGGGCAAGGGCTCAAGCCTCCCCTACGATGCCGGTGTGCTGCACGAAGCGTATGCCCGGATCCCATCACTCCGGAAAGGCCGGACGATCGTCGCCGGAAATAGCAGTGGCTCAATTCCAGCCGCATACTTTTGCTGCCACGGATTCACCGATGCCAACGTGCAGTATGCGGAGGAGCGGCTGAAGAACGGCAACCGCGACGAGGTGCGGGCCATGGAGAACGTCAACACCAAGATCTCGAAGCTCTCCCGCGGCCTGGGTACCGAGATCAAGCACACGGCGCTGCGCGAATTCATCGCCTTTGCGCTAGGAGTGCGTTCCTGGCAGGATGCGCGGACGATCGACGAGATCGTGCGACGCAGCAGCGCCACGCCGCAGTTTCCCTGCCTGATCGTGGCCTGCAACAAGGAGGTGCTCGAGGATCGCCATCCCGAGGATTCACTCGCGCCTGGAAGGCTCAAGGAGATCGACCTTACGAACATGGAGGTGTCATGGAAGCCGGAGGTGCATGCCTATTACCAGCGGCATCCAGACAGGTTCCGCCGCGACCACCCCGAGCTCGTGCTCGGCCCCGACCGGAAGATAGGCCGCGCCGTGACGTTTTTCGTGGACCGGTCGATGCACGACCTGCTCAGTCGGATTCCGCCCGAGGAACGGCTGGGCGACCTGCGTCTGATGACCACCGCCGCGGACGTGGCCCTCGCGATCCTCGCGTCCGCGTCGGAACCGACCTACTTTGAGCCGGTCGGCGATCCGCAGCCTGAAAAGATCCTTCCCGCTGACCGGACGAACCTGCTCGAGGCGGTCCGTCGCCGGACGTATTACGGCGGATACATCATTTCCATGCCTGCACAGGATGTCCGACGGATGCTGCCTGGCGTGCGGGTGCTGGGGACGGGCTGGCGGCATAATCCGCTCTTCGCGCGGACTCTTTTGAAAAACTGGCTGCTGGCTGACTGCGAGCAGGTGGCCTTTCTGAGCGAGTGGTGGGCAGACATGGAGGTGAATCCCGACGCTGAGTTCGCAAGCCACATGAACAACCGTGACACGACCGGCGAGCAGGAGTATCAGTACGGCCTGCGGCGAGCGCGGGAGGTGTTTGATCGGGACGAATGCCTGCCTGCGTTCGTCCTCGAGCCTCGGTTCGACTACGCCGCGGAGGCTTCGATCGCTCCAACGCATGCCGCGACTGACATGCTGACCGCTCCCGATGGTCCGCACGGCAGAGCTGCCCTCAAGACGATGAGGGGGCTCGCGCCGCTGATGAAGCCTGCGTCGAATCGCGGGGAGAATCTTCCCGGCACAACGCATCGTTCCGGACGGGAGTGAGTGCCGCCTCAGGTGTCTGCCTCCAGAGTCGCTCTCTGGATGGGATCCCTGTCACGGCGAGCTCGTCTCCGTGGCGTCGAGGATCATGTCGACGTCGGTGCCTCTGGGCGGCACGCGGCCTTCGAAAGCGTCGAACAGGAGCGCCTCGTTGGACTGCGTACTCTCGATCGTCAGATCGAGCATGGCGGTGGGAAAGTTCGACAGACAGACCAGATCGCCGCCGTCGGCCTGGTAATACTCCTTGCCGCTTGCGGGGTCGGTCCAGAACACGCTTCCGGCGAACACCCAGTCTTCCGTCATCGACTGGCCGGTGCGGGTGTCGCGGATCCATTGCTGCGCGGGCAGTTCGTGGACGTGGCCTGCCTCGTCCTGCCACCGCATCGTGACGCGAACCACCGGGCCGGTGGCCGCCACGTATTCGGGATCGAACGAGACCGGCTTGCCAGGGACGAGACCGATGGCGAGCAGGCCGACATGCACCAATTGGGCTGTCGCACGAGTCGCCACGATCGACTCGTGCTCCTTCGTCCCCTGCGGGCAGGCGAAATACTCGATGGGTCCCTTGGAGACGGCGATCGTTCCCCCCACCACCACCCGTTTTCCCTTGGGGTCGATCCAGACGTCCTCCTTGGGAGAGAGCCGTTTGAGTTCCGGATGGCGATCGGGCGTGGGCGGCTCTGCGGCCTTCGGAGTCACCGTTGGCACAAGACCGGTCAGGATGGCCAGGATCGCGATTGCAGCCCACGGGAGTGACTGCGATGTCGGAAACACTGTCGAACGCATGGGCACTCGCGGTGGGGGTGACCGGGCTCGTGGATGACTGGGCTGCTGTCGGGTACCATACCGAACCTTCGCGGCCGGTGCGAATCCGAGCCCGACGCTGAAGATTCCCCGACACGAGCGAACCCATGGTCACGACGAACACGAGCCAGATGCGAAACGGGAAACCCAAACACAGTGGGAAGCGGGGAAAGACCGCCTCTGAGGACCGTCGTGAGAGTGCCCCTGCGACGGTCGGTGCGGACGCCGTCGGAAACGATGGTTCGGCCGGTCACGTGAGTGCGGCTGTGCCGGGAGTCGACCGAACACCAGCCAAAGTGAACGCCGGTGTGGCTGGCCGACGGACCCGCTGGCTTGCTGACATGAGCGAGTCACTTGATGTCCGCCGCCGCCTGCGGCGGCTGGCGAGGCATGTTGAGCGTGGTTCGCAGGACGTGCAACACATGACCTTGATCGAGGGGGCGATCAGCGACTGCCTCGATGACGCAGCCGCGACGACCGTCGATCGCGAACGGTGGCTCCTTTGCGAGGCGGCGACCTGGAGCCTGGCCTGGATTGCACGGACACGGCGGGCTGGTGGATCGGCGGGCGGCCTGCTCGAACGCCTCGTCAAAGTGGCGCGGTCCGCACAGCCCTCGCTCGCAGCCGGTGACACGCTCTCCGCCCGGTTCGTGC
>CANETO010000183.1 GCA_947440895.1 Planctomycetaceae bacterium
GCCCGTGCCGTACGCGGTTCCCAAACGGAGCGCCACCACGGGAAGCCCACGCAGCGAGTCGTATGTCATCAGCAACTGCTCGCCGGCGAGTTTCGTCACGTTGTACGGATGATCGGGATTCGTGGGGTGTTGTTCGTCGAGCGGTTCGTATGCGGGATGGCCGTAGACCTCCCATGTGGATGCATAGATCAATCGCCCGACGCCTTCGGCCAGGCACGCCTCGGCTACGTTGGCACTGCCGAGCACGTTCGATTCCGCCGCAAGCCACGGCTTCTCTGCCGCCACATAGACGTCGCCCACTCCCGCGAGGTGAAGGACGACATCCGCACCGCAAAAAGCCCTCCGCAGGTCTTCGATAGATGACAGCGACCCAACCTCCTGCCGCACGCCCTGATTGGAGAGTTCCCGCGGGATGCGGGCGGCATCAAACACGACGCACTCGTGCCCCACTTCGAGCACGGCCGTGGCGACATGACGACCAACAAACCCGGCACCACCGGTGACGACCATTCTCATGAAATTCGCGAATCGACACGTGCAGGGAGGGCAAGAGAACAAAGGGCGAAGGACAATCCTTCTACCGCCCACCGCCCGTGTCAAATACTCCGTCGAAGACTCGCGGAATTCACAACTGGTGAACCAAGCAGACGTGACGGTGCTTCTTGCGTGACGGTGCTCTCTGACAGCGAAGTACCGTTCAACGGACTACCCGTCCACGAAGCGAGCCTGCTGCCCGAGCTGACCCCCGCACCGTAGATCCCGCCCATCTGACAGGCGTCGTACATCAGGTTGCTAAGGCACACATGGCTCAGCGGCTGGTCGGCGTGCGTGCCAATCCATGACCACACTAGGCGGTGGTCGTGGAATCCCCCAAGTGCGCGGTGATGGGCTCCAACTCTTACTGACCAGAGATCGTTGCCGACCTTCTTGAAGTGCAGGGAAGGATGAAACGGGTCCTGCTACCAGACCTTATAAGACTTTGCCGCTAGGCGACGCACATCGCGAGGCAGACGTCGATAGAGTCGCCAGAAGTCGCGAGAGGCGACGCTGGGGATCCTCACGGCGCGCTCTCACTGCGGTCATCCTCCAGCACCGTCTCAAGCGGCACGCACATGCCTGCGGCAGCATCAGCCCTCGACTGCTCCATGAGTTGGTCGAGGCGGCCGCTCGCCGCATCGGCCGTCATCTGCCGATCCCAGTCGTCGTCAACGGTGGGATGCAGCATAGCCATAAGTTCGCAGTATTCTCGCGGACTCAGGGATTCGATGATGGTGCTGGTGCCTTCAAAGAAGGCTCGGACACGTTTTCATTTCTCCCGCAGCGCCGCCAGCAGGTCGGCACAGTCCTGGAGTGTGATCACCGCCTCGAGACCCACGGGCATGATCGACGTAGCGAGTTGCTGTGACTCCTCAATCTCGCCACGCTTGATCACACGCTCCATGCCGCCAGACATGCGGATTGTCACGTTGCCCGGCGCATCGGCCACGACCAGGCCGCTGGCCACGGTGCCGTCCTCCAGAACGAACGTCGTAACGGTGTATCGCTGCTCGACGGCGCGGTTGGGGTCGAAGATCGCCTCGATTAGCTGCGCGGGCGGCTTTCCGCCGACGGTGGCCAGATCTGGCCCCACTTCCGAGCCGAGCGCGCCCAGCCGGTGGCAGGCGATGCAGCCAGCTTTTTGCAACGCTTCACGTCCACGCGTGGCGTCGCCCGACATCGTGGCGGCAGCCAGGTATCGGGCCACGATCTTCTGACGATCAGGTTCGAAGGACTCTATGACGGGAACGGTTCCGACGCTCGGCTGGTCGGCAGCCATCGGCTGCTGTTCGGCGTGGAGCAGAGCCGCCTCCGCCGGCATGAGCTCGTCGGCGCCAGCGGCGATGAGCGCAGTGCCGCGGACGTGGGGCCATTCCTGCCGTAGAGTCTCCACGAGTGCATCGGCCGAGAGCAGGCCGAGTTCCCGCAACGTGAAGAGCGCCTGCACACGCACGGGCTGCGACGGGGACGCGGACAATGAACGCACGACGGGTTCGTCCTCCACTCGGCCACGTTCGAAGGCGAGCCGCTGCGCTGTGTCGCGGGCCCAGCCGTTGGCCGAAGAGAGAGCGATCGTCGGCAACGCGGCCGGCAGACCTTTCGGGGCGATCCGCCAAATCCGGCCCATCGTCTCGCCACCGCGTAATTGCATGCGGCGGGCCATCTCGGCCGGCACCCATTCGGGATGCTCGAGTACGAGCCGGTACATGTCGACGACGTAGAGAGCACCGTCTGGTCCGGTGCGGGCCATCACCGGACGGAACCAATGATCGTCGCTGGCGAGAAACTCCCGATCGACGTCGTCTGGATGCCTTCGGGAAGTGATTGTGGCATCGGAGTAGTCGAGCACCTGCCGGAGCACAGCGTGATGAGCCGGTTCGCAGACGAACAGACAGCCCGTTCCGGCGTCGCCAAAGGCCGTGTCGCGATAGGGCAAGGGATTGCAGCCCGACGTGACTGTGTTGGCGGTGTTGGCCTGATTGAGCCGCCGCTCAAGGGTGCCGACTGAAAAAACCCTGTGGTCGGCGGTGAGATCGGCACGGAGCGACCGGGCGACGAGTTCTGGGTGCTTCTCGAGGTGGCTCATCGGCAGCCAGTAGTGCCAGCCGGGCGTGGCGTTGTTGTTGCCGAACCAGTTGCCGAAATCATCCCGCCACTTGCCGCACTGCGTGGTGCCGGTTTCGAGATGGAATTCTCCGGTTCTGGGATGAAACCGAAAATCGTTGCCGCGGAGCGGGATCTTCTCGCCGGTCTTCACGCAGACGACATCGCCGCCACTGTCGCCGTTGGCCCCATGCAGCCAGCCGTCGAGGCCCCAGCAGAAGCCGTTGACGAGGTGCTGCGGGTTGCCGGCCTTGAACCCGGTGAACCATGCCTCGCGGGTGTCGCAGCGGCCGTCCCCGTCATCGTCGCGGGCGTGGAAGATCTCGGGCACACTGGCCACGAACACGCCCCCCTTCCAGCAGGCGAGTCCGGTGACATGCGTGAGGCCGTCGAGGAAGAGCGTGCTCTTCTCGTAGCGACCATCGCCGTCGCGATCCTCGAGGATGCGCACGCGGCCGGTCTGGAGCCCCTGTCCGGCGCCTTCTCCCGGCACGCCGTCCTGCCAGGTCACCTTGCCATCGGACGTGGCCTCTCCTTCGGCGAATGGATAGTCGCCCATCTCGGCCACCCACATCCGACCGTGTTCATCCCAGTCGATAAAGACGGGATCCATCACCAGTGGCTCCGCTGCCACGAGCGTGGCGGTGAATCCCTCGGGCAGCCGCATGGCGCGGCGTGATTCCTCCGGGCTACGCGGCTTTGGGCCGGGCACGCGCAAGAGTTCCTCGTAGGTCATCCGCACACTTCCGGCCTGCATCACGCCGTCGGCAAACGTCACGTGTGCGCCGGTGAGCAGCGGCAGTGCCGCCTCGTCGCCGGCCTTCCCCTCGCGCATCACCCGCGTCCAGCCGACGGTCCATTCCAGGCCTGCGCTCGCCCTCTCAGGCGGCACGAAGAGGTAGACACCGTAGCCTGCGTCGTGGGAGACAACGAGATCCTCGTGGCCGTCGCCATCGAGATCGACCCGCCAGACACCGTTATCCGTTTGCGCGAGTGGCGGCAGCTCCGGCTCGGCGGCCGACGCCATGGGACAGGCCAGCAACAGGATGGCAGGCCAGGCCATTCGGCGAATCTTCATGGTGATATTCCAAAGAAGATGGATGTCGAGAATCACCGGCGAGAGCAGACGTTGTGAGCCGTCACGAAGTATAGGCCGTCGAATCGAGCTCAACCATGCCGCTGTCTCCGGCGGCTGCCGGTGTTTGTTGCCTCACGGCCGAGCCGCGAGCAACGTCGTTGCCGCGGCTGCGAGCCGGCGGCCCGCCGCTGTCGTGAAGGGCGGCAGGTCCAGGAGCTTCGGCACGGTGAGTGCGGCATACTCGCCGTTGGCATACGCTGCCGGGTCGGTAACGTAGCCCACGAAGTCATCGGCGTAGCCCACGCAGAGCGTCGTCGCCGCCCCCGAGTCGCGGCGGATCGCCAAACCATAACAGCTGTAAAGCTCGGCTGGGTGAAACAGCATCGCCACCGGGCCGATCCATAGGCTCGAAAGGGTTGTCTGTCGCACCTGGGCCGGATTCTCGACCGCCGAGGCCGCCCGGAACCAGTCGGCGGCGAAGCCGGCATCAACCCACGGCCCCGTGGCGCAGGCGGCGGGGTCGGCGCGGTAGGCCGCGAGCCAGTCGCGATAGTGGTCAAGGTCGAGCGGCAGGTCCACCGGCCGTCGGATCGATTCCAGACGATCGACGGCTGTCTCTCGAGCCGAGTCGATCGCCGCATCGAGCCCCTTGGAGATCGCGCGGGCGGTGGGCTCAACATCGCCGATCCACTTCGTGCCATCACCGGGATTGACGTCGCCGATGTGCCCCTGGAAGAACACCGGATCGACGCCCCGCGACGCCCGGCAGTGTTCGGCCACAACACCCGCCCAGTCGGGACCGGAAAGCGTGTCGTGGTAGCAGACCGGGTGCGCGGAAAAGTGATACGCGATGATCGGCGGCCTACCTCCCGTCCGCTCGAAAACGAGGGCGTGCAGCATGGTGTCGAGCCAGCGCTGCGAGTCGTCCGACGCGGGGCCAAAATCGGCGTCAGTCCGCCATTGCCCCGGTTTGACGGTGCGATTGCTGTTGCCTCCCTCGACCCGGTTCGATCCCACGAGCAGCCTCGCGGCCGACCGGTCATCCCAGGCTCGTACGACGGCCTCGAGCCCCTGCTTCATCACGAGGCTTTGATAGGACTCAGGAACGGCGCCCCACTGGCGCAAGGAGAGGAACGTCGGCATGGAGTGGGTGTGCGTGGCACAGACCCGCACGTGATCGGCCGGAATGCCGACACGTTCCTCGACGGCACGGGCGAACCGGCGAGCGAAGTCGGCCGACACCACGATGATGTCGAGTGCGACGATCGCGGCCTTGACCGCTCCCTTCTCAAGGACGATGACACGCGCGGCCGCCGGCTGTCTGGATCCCGTGACGAGCCGTGGATTGTTGGGAGGACGGTGGAATCCGGCGAGTTCGATGCCGTTCGGCGGCGTGGTGTCGACGGATGCGTGTCCCACGAGC
>CANETO010000184.1 GCA_947440895.1 Planctomycetaceae bacterium
ACTCCTGGCAGCGCACGATCGAGAAGACCCTGACGCTGGAACCGGACAGCATCACCATTTATCAGATGGAACTGCCGCTCAACACCGTGTTTGTCCGGGATGCGCGGGACGGCGGCGGGCAGACGCCCGTGGCCGACTGGCCGACGAAGCGGGCCTGGGTCGATTGGGCGTTCGATCGCTGCCTCGAGGCCGGGTACTCGATTTCAAGCGGCTACACGCTCGTCCGCGATCCCGCCCGTGTTCACTTTCATTACCGGGACATGCTCTGGGAAGGGAGTGATCTGGTGGCGCTGGGTGTGGCCAGCTTTGGTCACCTCTCGGGGGTGCACTATCAGAACGCGACGCATTGGGACGACTACCTCACCGCGGTCGAGGCGGGGCGGCTCCCGATCCACCGCGGGCTGGCACCGAGCAGCAGGGAACTCCTCATCCGCGAACTGGTGCTCGGGCTCAAGCGTGGCCGGCTCGATGCGGACAGGCTGGCCCGAAAGTTTGGGGTCGATCCACGGGTGGAATGGGCGGCACAGTGGGAGGCACTCGAGTCGGAGGGATATCTCGAGCGAACCCCGGCTGGACCGCTCCTCTCCCGCCGCGGGCTCCTTGAAATCGATGCGCTTCTGCCACGGTTTTTTGATGCCTGACGGCGGCGGGACCGTGGGCTCGGAGTTAGGGTTCGGCTGCCGGTACGGTTTATCCTTCGGTTCGGTGGATATGGGCCAAAACGGCCCGTTCCCTTGTCATCCGACTCCGTGAGGCTCCCCCTTGTACGAAGCATCGACAGCCTTGAATCCGGCGGTTCCGGCCCGGGAATCCATCTCGATGGCCAAACGTTCCCCGACCGCTGATGCTGGGCCGATGCGGTGCCCGGCATCGAAGGCGGTCCGCGAGCGACTGCGGGCGATGGCGTCGGATCTGGTCTCGTCGTGGCGATCGGAGGGCATGCCGGCGGCTGCGCGATCGGCAACTGGGCTACGGGCGACCGCCGAAGCCCTCGTGAGGCGGGCGTCGGCCAGTCCGGAGCATGTGGGCTGGACGATGGTCACGATCGTGTCGGAATTCTGGCGGGACCGCCTGGCGGCGGCAGCGTCCGGCCGGCGGCTGCTGCTCCTGCCAGATTGCCCGGCGGCCTGCTCGGAGACCTCGACACGCCGCACTGGCGGGGCCACTGGCGACGTCGCCTCGATGCCGCGGGTCTGCGGCCCGAGTTGCGGCATCGCCACGATCTGGGCGGCGGCGCGAGACAGTGGCTGGGTCGTGGAGCCGGCCGCCCGGGCGGTGGCCGGCATTGGGTCGCTCCTCACGGGTCAATACGACGGCGTGCTGGGCATCGCCCGACTCAGCGATCTCGAAAAGGCGTTCGCCATGCTGCCGGCGTTTTCCCTGCCCGTGGCGGCGGTGCCCTACGAGACTCATTCGGGCACCGGTCACGCTGGCTGTGCCGAGACGCTTGCCTCCTGCGCGATCGACGTCGAGTGGGCGCTCGGCCTCGTGGGCGTTGCCGGCGGCGGTGTGAGTCCGGTGGGCGACTACCTGCCTCTCCTCCGGGAGGCTGCTGAGATGTTCGCGGCCGAAAACCTCGCGTCCTTATCGGAGCGGCTTGGGCTCGGGGCAATATTTGGCCCGGTGGCAGGACCGTCGTCTGCGAAGCAGACGGAGATCACGCCCTTGGATGCGACTGCCTCTATGGCGACCGATTTCCTCACCCGCGGCGGCAAGTTTCTCCGGCCATTTATCTGCTTGGCGGCCCATGACGCTGTCCGCGCCGACCAGGGGCACGTCGGCAGTGATCCTGCCCGCGATTCGGTGCAAGCGGCGGCCGTGGCCATCGAAATCTTCCATAAGGCGTCGCTGGTCCACGACGACATCGAGGATCAGGACCTCATGCGGTACGGGCGTCCCACGCTCCACGTCGAGCATGGCATCCCTGCCGCCATCAACGCCGGCGATTATCTGCTCGGCCTCGGCTACCGCGTCGTGTCGTGTCTGCCCGGCGGCGATCCCGCGACACTGCGGGATCTGGTGGTGATCCTCTCCGACGCCCACGTGAGACTGGCGCAGGGGCAAGGTGCCGAACTGTGGTGGCGGGAAGGCAGCGATAAGCGACTGAGTTCGAGCGAGGCTCTGACGATCTACGGGCTGAAAACGTCGCCGGCGTTCGAAGCGGCGGTCGCCATGGGAATTCGATTGGCGGGAGTCCAGCCCGCTGACGCCGGCGAGATCGGCGTCTATTCATTGCATGTGGGCACCGGTTTTCAGGTGCTCAACGACCTCAAGGACTGGAGCGGTGACCTCGAGAACAACCGCCGCGCGGCCGGTGATCTGCTCGGCGGCCGTCCCACCGTAATGTGGGCCCTGGCGTTGGAACGGCTTGCAGAGGACGACGTGGAGCGGCTGCGGTTCCTGGCCCGCCAAGCAGGCTCTTCCGATGCGGACGAGGCGACGGTCGTGGCGGCCGTGGCAGAAGTCAGGCTGCTGTACGCGAAGGCTGGTGTGTTTGAACGGGCGGCCAGCATTGTGGCCGAACAGCGTGCCCTGGCGGCGGCTGCGGCGGCCACCTGCCGCTGGCGGCGACTGCGGGAGGTGCTCGAATTCCTGCTCGATCTGGCAGTGCCGGAGCAGGCCGCGGCCCAGCTTTTGGCCTGACGCTTGCAGTCGGCGACGATTCCTGTCGAGAATCGTCGCCAGTGCGAGTGGTAGCCGAACCTGGGCATGAGTGGCATGAGCAGCGAACCTGATTCCCGAGATCCCGTGGTGCGGGCCACGTCCCTCGTGCACCTCTTTTGCAACTCGGAGGAATTTGGCCTGCTCCGCAGCGTGACGCCGGATCAGGTGCCCGAGCCAGCACGCACGCTGCTCGACCATCGCAGTCACATGACCGTGGCGATGGAACGGTTTTACGGCGGCGATGTCCGACTCCGCGTTGTGGCCAGGGCGAATGACCCAGTGGCCCCCGCCGCACGCGACGACTGGTATGCGCGGGAGATTCTGCTCGAAACCGCGGACGGGACGATCGTCCAGCACGGAATCGTGCGAATTGATCTCGCCCACCTCGATGCGGCAACCGCAGCGGCGATTCGCGCAGCCCGCCGGCCCCTGGGCCGCATTCTGATCGAGGCGGGGATGCTCCGTGAGGTGCATGGCGTGAGGCTCCTCCACGTGGCGCCCGGGCCGCACCTTCGGGAGCTCCTCTGCGGAGGGGATGTCGGTGTAGCCGCGGTCGAACCGCTCTATGGCCGGGTGGCCACGATCGAGCTCGACGGCCGGCCAGCGGTTGAATTGCTTGAGATCGTGGTGCCGCATCGAAGTAGGCAGCCCTTGTCTCCTGCCGTCTCGAGTGGCGGAAATCGCTGAGTTTGGGCTGCTCGTCTGGTGAGTGGTTGGGCGAGTGGCCGGAGGGCCTGCCTCTCCCCCATCCTGCCCCAAAGAAAATTCAGGGTTACTTCGGGGGCAATGCCCAAGTTCTTGCGCACAAGACGTTTGCGTCAAATGCATCGACCTTGACTCAATGCGCAAGATGCCGCTAGAGTTGAAGGCGTGGCAAGGATGGTAAGCCTGGTGGCTGCAGGAGAATCGGATTCTCTTTCGCTGCCTACGCCTTCCACCGCAGCGGATGTTTTCAGGCCTGATTCAGCGACCGATCAGTGTCGGCGGCTGATTCAAGCGTGCGAACAAGGCTGTGAAAAGCGATGGATTGCGAGCGTTACGGCAACTAGGAAGCCTAGGGATTCAGGGCTGACTCTCGGGATGAGTAAAGCCCCTGGTTCCCGTTTTTGACTAGCTGTACCACGGCTAGGGAGAGGGTGGTAAAGCAGATGCAGAAGACCGTTTACACAACCGGCGAGGCCGCCAAAATTTGCAAGGTGAGTCAGCAGACGATCATTCGTTGCTTCGACTCCGGACAGTTGAAGGGATTCCGTGTTCCGGGCAGCCGGTTCCGCAGGATTCCCCGTGATCAGTTGTTTCTCTTCATGCGGGATAACGGTATCCCGACCGATGCGCTCGAGAGCGGTCGGCGGAAGATTCTCGTTGTCGACGACGATCAGGATCTCGTCGAGTTGATCACCGACGTGCTCGAGCGGGATGGCCGCTTCGAAACGCGGAGCGTGAACAACGGGTTTGATGCTGGCATGATGGTGAAGGACTACCGTCCCGATCTGATCGTGCTCGACGTCATGCTGCCCGACATCAATGGCAAGGAAGTCTGCCAGCGTGTCCGAAGCGACTCAACCATGGACGAGGTGCGGATCATCTGCATCTCGGGCATGTGCGAGCCAGACAAGATCGAAGACCTGAAGGCCTCCGGTGCCAATGAGTTTCTGCAGAAGCCGTTCGAGGCCGAGGTGCTCGTCGACCGTATCTGCAGCCTCCTCGACATCGAGTCGGTGGCGGCAGGCTCCTGACCGAATGGGGGCGTCCGATGGCGGCGCAGCCATGGTCGTTCCTTGTGCACATTCATGGCGGCAGCGTCGGCGGTATGCCGGCGCTGCCGTCCTGTTTTGGGCGCACGAGTCGGTGTTGCATGCGCCTGTGGTTTGGGTTGTGTCTGATTTCGTGAGCGGCAATGGAGCCGGCCTGTGACGAACCCGCCAGAATCAGGTGCCGGGACAGCTGCAGGGGATGCTGCGGTGGCCTGGCTCGTGCTTGCCGGTGATGCCCCGGGCCGCACGGCTGGCCTCGACCGGGGGCAGTGCCTGACCCTGGCTACGTCGCTCTTGACGACGTCAATTGGCCGGGGGCAGCAGGACGGCCCGCGGTCAGCGATCGTAGAACGGCTGGAGGCTGTTGCCGGGCGAGTCGCCCCGTTGGCCGCCTGGCTGGCAAGCCTGCCGCCACAGGCCCCCGGATCGGCTGGCATGATGGCATCGAACCCTGGGTACGACGACGCCCAGATCCTGTCGCGGCTCGCCGCGGCGGTTGTCGTTCCGGGCGACGGGAGGTCGCCTGCGTTGGCCGACCGAGATGCTCCCGTGGCCGAGGCGAATCTGCTGAGCGAGGCAGTGCGGGCGGCCCTGGCTCATGCCGAGTTGCGGGGCCAATTCGACCGCGCTGTGGCGGAGGCCCGACTGGAGGCGATGCGGGAACTCGCTTATGGGGCCGGGCACGAGATCAATAATCCACTCGCCAACATCGCCACGCGGGC
>CANETO010000185.1 GCA_947440895.1 Planctomycetaceae bacterium
CGGGCTGGATGTCGCTCCGCGGCGTCCGGCGACGACGGGGATTCGACAAGGGCTTCGTCGTCTCCGATCATGCCGACTTTCCCGGCCTGCTCACCGCCATCGCGGCCTCGCGAGCCCGCCGCGTGCTCGTCACACACGGCTTCACCGACACGCTGACACGGCTGTTGCAGGAACGTGGCGTCGATGCGGCGGTGCTGCCGACGCGATTCACGGGCGAGGCGGCGCCCGATGCCGCGGTGGCTGAGCCCGACGACGATGACACCCAGAACGACATGCCGGACGAACCGTACGACGCACCGGAGGAGGCTCCGGGATGAAACGATTCACCGATCTCTACTGGCAGCTCGATGCCACCAACAGCACGACCGAGAAGGTGGCGTCGCTCCGCGAGTATTTTGCGGCGGCCCGGCCAGAGGATGCTGCCTGTGCGCTGCGCGTGCTCTCTGGCGGCAGGCAGCTACGGGTGGTGCCGACCACGCTGCTGCGGCAGTGGGCGGCGGAGTCCGCCGGAATTCCACTCTGGCTGGTGGAGGAGTGCTATGCCCATGTGGGCGATCTGGCCGAGACGCTGGCGCTCGTGCTGCCGCATCCCGGCCCTGACGCAGCCGCGGACGGTGTCGGATCGGGCCTGGCCGAATGCATGCGGACCACGATCGAGGCGCTCCGGGGCGCGAGCGACGACGTAAAACGCCTCACCGTGGAACGGGTCTGGAAGCTGCTCGCCCCACGCGAGCGGATCGTCTGGCACAAGCTGCTCACGGGCGGCTGCCGTGTCGGCGTGTCGCAGACGCTCGTCGCCCGGGCACTCGCGGAGGTGGCAGGCGTCGATCCGGCGGTGATGGCCCACCGACTTATGGGCGAAGGCGTCACCGATGCGGAATCCTACGTGCAGGCGATCAGCAGCGCTCCCGCCGCGGCGGATGCCCGCCGGCCGTACCCGTTTTTTCTCGCTTCAGCAGTGGAGTGCGAGCCACGGGATCTGGGCCCCCTCGCCGAGTGGTTCGCGGAGTGGAAGTGGGATGGCATGCGGGCGCAGCTCGTGCGGCGAGGCGGCGACGCCACGCTCTGGAGCCGGGGCGAGGAACTCATCAACGAGGCGTTTCCGGAGATCATCGCGGCCGCCGCGGCGATTCCTGACGGCACGGTGCTCGATGGGGAACTCCTCGCCGTGCGGGACAACACGCTGCTCGGATTCGCCGCCGTCTCAAAGCGGAGCGGCCGCCGTCGCGTGCCGAAAAAGCTGCTCACCGAAGTGCCCTGCGTCTTTGTGGCCTACGATCTGCTCGAACTCGACGGCACCGACATCCGCGATCTGCCCCTGGCGGAACGACGCCCACGGCTTGAATCGATCGTGCCCCTGCCCTGCACCGCCGTCGCGGGGCCGGCCACGCACGCGGCTGCCGCCGCCTCATTCGAGTCGCAGGCGAGTCCTCCGCCGCGACTGCTGCACTCGCCGCGGGTCGCTGGCGACTCCTGGGATGCCCTCGCCGCCGCGCGGGCCACGTCGCGGGGACGGGGTGTCGAAGGACTCATGCTCAAGCGACGAAAGAGCGGCTACGGTGTGGGCCGCATCCGCGGCGACTGGTGGAAGTGGAAGATCGAGCCGCTGGAAATCGACGTCGTGATGCTCTCGGCGCAGGCCGGGCACGGCAGACGCGCCGGCCTGCACAGCGATTACACGCTCGGTGTCTGGCAGGACGGACGACTCGTTACCGTTGCCAAGGCCTATTCGGGTCTCGCGGACGCGGAGATCGTGGAACTCGACCGGATCGTCCGGGCAACGACGCTCGAAAAACACGGACCGGTACGGGTGGTGCAGCCGACGCAGGTGTTCCAGTTGGCATTCGAGGGCATCTCCCGCTCGACCCGCCACAAGGCGGGCGTGGCGGTACGGTTTCCGCGAATCGTGCGCTGGCGGCGGGACAAGACGCCCGCCGAGGCGGGCACGCTCGCCGACCTCGTACGTTTGATCGACGCAGCAGAGAACGGCTTGGGATCGAACGACGCCGCACCGGTGTCGGAGGCCCAGCCATGACGACGCGACAGGCTCGCAGCGCGTCTCGAACCACCGGCCGCGTCGTCGACGGGCCAGCCGGATGGATGGCGTCGCGGGGCTGGAAGCCGTTTCCCTTTCAACGCGAGGTGTGGCGACTGATGGAAAGCGGCGTCAGTGGCCTCCTGCATGCCCCCACCGGCACCGGCAAAACGCTCGCCGCGTGGCTGGGAGCGCTTGGCCGAGGACGTTCTCGTGGCTCATGTGCGGGACTGCGGGTGGTGTGGCTGACGCCGCTCAAGGCCCTGGCGGCCGACACAGTGCGGGCACTGGAAGAACCGCTGCCGGCACTCTCCACACGCTGGCTGCCAGGGCAGTGGGATGTGGCCGTCCGCACCGGCGACACATCGGCCGCCGACCGCCGCCGCCTGCGGGGCCGGCCCCCCGCGGCGCTCGTGACCACGCCCGAGACCCTCTCGATCATGCTGTCGCTGGACGATGCCCACGAGGTCTTCGCCGGCCTCGAGTCGATCATCGTCGATGAGTGGCACGAACTGCTCTCGACGAAGCGAGGGGTGCAGACGGAACTGGCGTTGGCCCGTCTGCGGGCCCTTGCCCCGGGCGTCATCACATGGGGGCTCTCTGCCACACTCGCGAATCTTGACGAGGCGGTCGAGGCACTCGTCGGTCCGTCGCGGGCGGCCGCCGCACGGCTCGTTCAGGCCACGGTGCCCCGGCGGCTCGCGATCGAAACGCTCATCCCCCGGCCGATGGAACGGTTTCCGTGGTCCGGCCACATGGGCATGCGGCTGCTTCCACAGGTGATCGAACGCATCGATGCCGCCACCACGTCGATCGTCTTCACCAACACGCGGTCCCAGGCAGAACGCTGGTTCGAGGCGATCGGTACGGCACGGCCTGACTGGAAACCGCTGATCGCGCTGCACCACGGCTCGGTCGATCGTGACCAGCGAGCGGCGGCGGAGGATGGCCTCCGTCGCGGCCGCTTCAAGTGCGTCGTGGCGACGTCGAGCCTCGATCTCGGCGTCGACTTCGGTCCGGTGGAGCAGGTGGTTCAGATCGGCAGCCCCAAGGGGATTGCCCGGCTGCTGCAACGGGCCGGCCGCAGCGGCCATGCGCCCGGCGCGACGGGCAGGCTTATCTGTGTGCCGACCCATGCGCTCGAATTGATCGAATGCGCGGCGGCCCGGCAGTCGGTGACAGCGGGCGTCGTGGAGGCCCGCCGGCCGCTGACCGGCGCGGTCGACTGCTTGGCGCAGCACCTCGTCACGGTGGCCTGCAGCGGCGGCTTCCGCGCGGACGAACTCCGCGCCGAGGTCTCCGACACACGGGCCTTCGCGGACCTCGACGACGTCTCATGGCGGTGGGCACTGGACTTCGCGGCCCGGGGTGGTCCGGCCCTGGCCGCCTATCCGAATTTCGCGCGGATCATCGAGCGATTCGGCCGCTGGTACGTCGCCAGCAAGGCGATTGCGCGGCTGCACCGCATGTCGATCGGCACGATCGCCGGCGATGCCACCGTGGAGGTGAAATGGCTCCGCGGCGGCCGACTCGGCACCGTCGAGGAATCGTTCGTGTCGCGGCTCAATCCCGGGGATCGGTTCCTGTTCGCCGGCCGCCCCCTCGCGCTCTTCCAGTTCGACGGCCTCACAGCCTGGGTCAAACGGGCCCGCAGCGGAGCGGCCCTTCAGGTACCACGTTGGAACGGCGGCCGCCTGCCGCTCTCCACCCTGCTCTCCGCAGCGGTGCTCACCCTGGTGCAGTCGGTCGCCGGGCGGCTGAAGACCGCCTCCGCGAAGTCTGCGCAGAGGCTCCTGCCTGAGGTGAGGGCCGTGCTGCCGCTCCTCCAGACACAGGCGCGATGGAGCCAACTGCCCGGCGACGGTCTGCTCATCGAGCGGGTGCAGTCGCGGGATGGCCATCATGTGTTTCTGTTTCCGTTCGCCGGCCGGCTTGTCCACGAAGGACTCGCGGCACTCGTCGCCTGGCGAATGGCCCAACGGACGCCGAGCACCTTCACGATGGCCGCCACCGACTGGGGCTTCGAACTGGCAGGCCGAGAACCGTTCTTCAGCGACGAGCGGGAGTGGCGGCAGGTGCTCTCGCCGGCCCATCTGCTCGAGGACTTGATGGCATGCCTCAACGGCACGGAGATGGCACGGCGGCATTTTCGCGAGATCGCCCGCGTGGCCGGACTGGTGGCGGGCGGACAACGGACCAACCGGCAGACCCAGGCCTCGGCAGGACTCATCTTCGATGTGCTCTCGGAGCATGACGCGGGCAACATGCTGCTTTCACAGACTCGCCGGGAGGTGCTGGAACAGCACTTCGAGTTCAGTCGCCTCCGCGCGGCCATCGAGACGATCGCCACGCAGGACCTCCGCATCGTCGAAACGCCCCGGCTCTCGCCGCTGGCCTTTCCGATCTGGGCGGAGCAGGTGCAGTCGCGACTCAGCACGCAGGGCTGGCTCGAACGCATCACCGCGATGGCCAGCGAGTTGGAGCAGGCTGCGGAGGCGACGGCGTCATGAGCCAGGTCCGGATCGAATGCGAACCGGCTGACGGTGCCACGCCACGCCGCGATTCGGCGGCCCCCGACATTCTCCTGCTGTCCGGCCGCGCGGCGATCGTGCCCGCCTCTCGGACACTGCTCTTGGCCGACCTGCACCTAGGCAAGGCGGCGACGTTTCGCCGGCTGGGCATCCCGGTACCCGAGGGATCGGCGCAGCGCGACCTCGAACGACTCGGGCAGTTGGTGCGCAGCCACGACGTGCGACGGCTCGTCGTGCTGGGCGATCTCTTTCACGCCAAGGGCGGCTGCACGCCGGAGGTCTTCGCTGAGTTTGCGGCACTGCGGAGGCAGATCGCCACCACGGCCGTGGTGCTTGTGCTCGGCAACCACGACCGTGCGGCTGGCAAGCTTCCCACCTCGCTCGGCCTTGACGCCTGCCTTCCCTGCCTCGACGAGCCGCCGTTTCACTTCGTGCACGAGCCCGCCACAGGGGTCACGGCCTCCGACAGGGACCTGTTCACCATCGCGGGCCACCTGCACCCGACGATTGCAATCCAGAGCCCCAGCGGCGATCGGCTGGCCGACCGCTGCTTC